>CAZUPX010001311.1:0-3475 GCA_964622155.1 uncultured Planctomycetaceae bacterium
GAACGTCCTCGACGCGAGCTTGCAGCCGGGGTGCCAAGGACGTAGACTCGACCACCTGGAGAGAAAACCTGTCGCGGCACTCAAGGGACGTCGTGCAGACGGCGACGTCGCGGGTATGGCCAAATCATTTGTCTACACGTACATCGAGCTAAAGGACGTTGGCGACGTGCTCGGGGTGAGCTTCAAGCAGAGCTCGATCCTCGATCAGCGAACAATTGACGAGATCGGCCGCGAGCTGGAACAGGCGGAGTTGGAGGCTTCGTCAAACCGCAAACTGCTAGTGAGCTTCCAGGGAGTCGACTTCATGTCGTCGGCTATGCTTGGCAAGCTGGTGCAGCTTCACAAGCGCTGTAAGGCCGACAAGATCAAGCTCAAGTTCTGCTCGATCGCCAACAACCCGCTGGACGTGTTCAGGATCACGCGGCTGGACAAGCTGTTCGAGATTCACCCCGACGTCAATGCGGCGCTGGCGAAGTTTGCGTAGTTGGTCCAGGCGAGTCCAAGCACGCTCCTCAGACCCAGCGAGGAAACTCCGCGATGATCGACCGCTTGTCTTATCGACTACTGATATTGCTGATCAACGTGGTCGGTTTCGCGCCTCCGGTGGTTGGTGCCGAGCCAAAGCCCAGCCAGCAACTGGCCGAACTGGTCGCGGAGAGTTGGGAGCTCGGCCTGCGCGAAGATCCACTCTTCGCCACGCACACCGGCGAGATGCGGTTCAACGACCGCTTGCCGCGCGAGACTCTTGCTGATCAAAAGCGGAGAGCCGAGGCGGACCGCAAGTTCCTGGCGCGGCTCGATTCGATTCCACGCGATCAGCTCTCACGCCTGGATCAGATCAACTACGACATCTTCGGGCGGCTGAAACGCGACGCCATCGCGGAATACGAGTATCAGTCGTATCTGACGCCGATCACCAACCGCTCCGGCTTTCACATTTCGCTTCCCGAGCTGCCGCTGCACACTCCGCTGGCGACCGAACGCGACTATGACAACTACATTGCCCGGCTGCGCGCGTTCGATAAATATGTCGACGACCACCTCGAGCTGTTGCGGGAAGGAATCAAGCAGGGAATCACGCAGCCGGCCGTCGCGATGGCCGACGTCGACAAAGTGCTGGCGCCGCACGTTGTCGACGACCCGACCCAAAGCCTGCTCTACAAGCCGTTGACCAACTTTCCGGAGACGTTCAACGACGCGCAGAAATCTCGCCTGTCGGCCGACGCAAAACGGGCGATCGCGGAGCACGTCGTGCCAGGCTATCAGAAGCTGCTGGCGTTCATGACTCGCGAGTACCTGCCGGCCTGTCGCCAACAGGTCGGCGCTTCGGCGCTGCCCAAGGGGCGCGAGTTTTATCGCCACCGCGTGCGGCACCACACCACGTTGGACATCGACCCGCAAGAGGTACACGACACGGGCATGTCGGAAGTGCGGCGAATCAAGGGCGAAATGGAAGCGGTCGTCAAGCGTGTCGGCTTTCAGGGCGATTTCAAAGCCTTTGTGGAGTTCCTTCGCACCGATCCTCAGTTCTACGTCGACACGCCCGAGCGGCTGCTGAAGGAAACCAGCCTGGTGCTAAAGCGGATGGATGGCGAGCTGCCCAAGCTATTCAAGACGCTGCCACGATCGCCGTACGGCATCCGCGAGATTCCCGACTTCGTCGCGCCGCGCACGACAACGGCCTATTACATGCCGCCCACGGGCGACGGGCGCAACGCGGGGTTCTACTACGTCAACACCTACAATCTCAAGAGCCGGCCGCTCTATGAGATCGAAGCCCTGTCGCTGCACGAGGCCGTGCCGGGTCATCACATCCAGATTGCAATCCAACAAGAGCTCGACGGCATGCCACCGTTTCGCCGGTTCTCACATGCCACGGCGTTTGTCGAGGGATGGGGCCTGTATGCTGAGCGACTGGGCCTGGAGGTCGGCTTCTACAAGGACCCGTATCGCGACTTCGGCCGGCTGAGCTACGAGATGTGGCGCGCCTGCCGGCTGGTGGTCGACACGGGCATGCACTATCTCGGCTGGACGCGACCGCAAGCGATCCAGTTCATGGCCGACAATACTGCCCTGACTCTGCACAACATCACGGCGGAGGTAGACCGCTACATTTCATGGCCCGGACAGGCGACGGCCTACAAGATGGGCGAGCTGAAAATCCGTGCGCTGCGGCGACTGGCCGAAGAGCGATTAGGCCCCAAGTTCGACGTCCGCGAGTTCCACGACGTGGTACTCGGCAGCGGTGCCGTGCCGCTGGATGTGCTCGAGGAGAACGTCAAGCTGTATGTCGATAACATGTCCGCCACGCGGCAGGCATCGAAGCCGTAGGCCGGCCGAAAGGTCTGCACACGCCGTCGCCGCTGAGGACGAGGGCGGCCCAGTAATACGGCGGGAGGCGATCGTCGTTGTCGTCGTCGCCCGTGGCACTCGGGCTTGGGCCGACGTCGACTCGGGGGAGGGCGTTACCTAAAGATTGTCGCCCTCGGTCGAGTTGTCTGCACCGGCCGCGCGGGCCTGGCCAGCCCACTTCCAGCCGGTGATCTCGGGCATGTCGTCGCCATGCTCATTCACGTACCTGCGATGGTCGATCAGCTTCTCGTGCATCGCCTGAATCGTGTACGCTGCGTGTTCCCGCAACAGCGGCACCCGCTCGACGACATCCTTGACCAGGTCGAATCGGTCGAGCTGGTTAAGGACGCACATGTCGAATGGCGTTGTCGTCGTGCCTTCTTCCTTGTAACCGCGAACGTGCAGGTTTTCGTGGTTCGCGCGCCGATAAGTCAAACGATGAATCAGCCACGGATATCCGTGGAAGGCGAAGATGACCGGCTTGTCCTTGGTGAACAGAAAGTCGAACTCCATGTCGCCCAGCCCGTGCGGGTGCTCGCTGGCGGGTTGCAGCTTCATCAGGTCGACGACATTGATCACGCGAACTTTGAGCAACGGAAACTGCCGCCGCAGCATGTCGACCGCCGCCAGAGTCTCAAGCGTGGGCACGTCGCCGCAGCAGGCCATGACGACGTCGGGCTCGCCCCCATCGTCGCTGCTGGCCCAGGCCCAAATGCCGATCCCCGCGGCACAATGTTTGACGGCCTGGTCCATAGTCAGCCATTGCGGCGCGGGCTGCTTGCCAGCCACGACCACGTTCACGTAGTTTCGGCTGCGCAGGCAGTGGTCGGTCACCGACAACAGGCAGTTGGCATCGGGCGGCAGGTAGACGCGGATGATTTCCGCCTTTTTGTTAACCACATGGTCGATGAAGCCAGGGTCTTGATGGCTGAAGCCGTTGTGATCTTGCCGCCAAACGTGGGAGCTGAGCAGATAGTTGAGCGATGCGATCGGCCGGCGCCAGGGAATGTGCCGCGAGGTTTTGAGCCATTTGGCGTGCTGATTGAACATCGAGTCGACGATGTGAATGAACGCTTCGTAGCACGAAAAGAAGCCGTGCCGCCCAGTCAACAGGTACCCTTCG
>CAZUPX010001312.1:0-2191 GCA_964622155.1 uncultured Planctomycetaceae bacterium
TGGTGGGACCTGTCGATCATGCTCGTGTTCGGCGGCATTCCTTGGAACTGCTACTTTCAGCGCGTGCAATCGTGTCAGACCCCGGTCAAGGCCCAGTGGCACTCGATCACAGCCGGCATGATCACGATCGTCATGACCATACCACCGCTGCTGGTCGGGCTGGCCGCGTTTTCATTTGACGGCTGGACGCCGGCGGCACGTGAGCAACTTCACCAAACACCGGCCATGGCAATGCCGCTCGTGTTTGTCGAGGCCGCGCCGCGCGCCGTCGCCGTGATCGGCCTGGCGGCCATCGTGGGCGCGGTGACGTCGAGCTTTAGCGCGTCGATCCTTTCGGCCGGGTCAATGATCAGTTGGAACGTGTGCCGAGGATTGTTCGTGCCCGACATTTCGGCGCGGTCCGTGCGGGTGGTCATCCGCATCGCGGTGCTGGTGCTTGGCGCGTTGGCCGCCTTGATGGCCCTGCACGTGCAGAGCGTGCAGCAGTTGTGGTTCTTCACCAGCGACCTGGTGTTCGTGCTCGTGTTTCCGCAATTGCTCTACGCGCTATTCGATCCGCGCGCCAATCGCACCGGCTCGATCGTCGCGTTCTCGGTGTCTCTTGTCCTGCGGTTGGGGCACGGGGAGCCGATCCTCGCGCTCCCAGCCTTGCTCCCTTACGGCGAACTTCTCGGCCGGTTGTTGCCCGGCGACTCGCTATGGTTCGATGCTGCCGGCCATGCTACCTTGTTCCCCATCCGGACGGTGTCGGCAGCAGCCGGCCTCGTGCTGCTGCCCGTGGTGTCGCGATTGACGGCCCGTTGGGATCCGCCGCGCGAATTGAAAAGTGGTCATTGATCGAAAGTGCCTTTGAATTCCGCTAGCCCCGACTCGACTGACTTCGCCGAAGTCCAACCCTCAATCCCGAACCCCTCTGCCTCCTGGGTAGCCTGGCTGGGGCATGTGTATACGGGACTTGGCTTGCTGTTGGCGGTTGGAATGGCGGCCTGCATTTTTCAGGGGGGCGCGGAGGCGTTTCGCTGGGCATTTGCGTGCATGTTGGCGGCCTGCCTGGTCGACGCGACCGACGGCACGCTGGCCCGCCGGCTGCGCGTGAAAGAGCGGCTGCCAAACTTCGACGGAGCGAAGCTCGACGATCTGATCGATTTTCTGACCTTTACGTCGCTGCCACTGGCGCTAATCTGGCGAGCCGAGCTCGTGCCGCCCCAGGGCCAGGTCGTGTTGCTCTTCGCGCTAGTGGCCAGTGCCTACGGCTTTTGCCAGATTCCCGCCAAGACCACCGACGGCTACTTCATAGGCTTCCCGTCGTATTGGAACATCGTGGCCTTTTACCTGTACGTGCTGCACCTGGCGGGCTGGACGGCGGCAGCGATCATCTTTGTCCTGGCACTGCTGACCTTCGTGCCCAGCTACTACCTGTATCCCAGCCGAGGGGCCTTGCTCAGCCGGCTGACGAATTTCCTGGGCGGAGTGTGGGTCGTGCTTTTGATCTGGATCCTGTGGGACCTGCCGAGCGACGAATCGGCCTCATCGCCCGCCGAAGGCCATCGCCTCTGGATTGCTATCACCTCGCTGTTTTATCCGGCCTATTACATGGTCGTCTCGTGGGCGATCACGATCTCACGCTGTTGGCGATTGGGGTGGGGATGAACGATGATCAGAACAAGGCCGGAGGCGGCAGGTCGGAACAAAATACGCCGGGAGGATCACATGCTTCCACGGGTGCTAGCTCTGCCTCAAGCCCAAGAGATAGCCAAAAGGCTATAGATCTGGGCATAGCCTGTGAGCTATAATTACTACATGTGGAGCGTGGCCACCAGCCAGGAGTTTGATGGTTGGTTCGCGGACTTGGGCGACTACGAACAAGCGGAAGTGATTGCCAAAGTGGAACTACTGAAGTTACTGGGACCCCAGCTTGGAAGACCCCACGCGGACACTCTCAAGGGTTCGAAGCATGCGAACATGAAGGAGCTTCGAGCCGACACGAAGGATCATGTTCTGCGGATCGCGTTTGCCTTTGACCCGTTTCGGGCGGCAATTCTGCTCGTCGGAGGCGACAAGTCGGGAGTGAGCCAAAAGCGATTCTACAAGCGACTGCTCCAAGCTGCCGACAAACTGTACGATTCTCACTTGGCGATGATCGCCGACGAACGAAAGCGTAAGGAGAAGTAAGATGGCCAAGTCATTCGAC
>CAZUPX010001313.1:0-5324 GCA_964622155.1 uncultured Planctomycetaceae bacterium
CGAAGATGTCGCCGAACGCGGCGAAGATGTCGTTGACGTCCGCAAACCCGCGGCCCGCCGAGCCGCCGAACGCGGAATGACCGTGGCGGTCGTATCGCGAGCGGCGGTCATTGTCGCTCAAGATCTCGAAAGCCTCGGCCGCCTCCTTGAACTGCGCGACCGTCTCTTCGTCGCCGGGGTTCTTATCCGGATGATACTTGATAGCCAACTTGCGATAAGCGTCGGCCAGTTGCTTGTCGGTGGCGGAGCGATCGACGCCGAGTACCTCGTAATAGTCACGTTTACCGGCCATTGACGCCATAGTTGGCTACGTTTGGGTTCGCGCGCTTTGACACTCAATTATAGGGCGCCGGACGGTCGCCGTATGCGCCAAAAGACGCCTTGCACCAGCGCCGCAAACGGGCCACTCCAGAAGGCTGAAGTGGCCCGGCGAAACTCCATCGGTCGGTCTTCTACCGCACGCTGCCTTCGACGCGCTGCTTGGACTTGTCGTCTTTGTCCAACGTCGTCACCAGGGCCTCGGTAGTGAGCATCAGTCCGGCGATGCTAGCGGCGTTGCTGAGCGCCGTGCGCACCACCTTGGCCGGATCAATGATCCCGGCCTTGAGCATGTCGACGTACTTGCCCGCATTGGCATCGTAACCGGTGTTGGTGGGCTTCTGGCTGACTTCGTCGACGACGACCGAGCCGTCGATACCGCAGTTGTCGGCGATCTGCTTCATCGGGGCCGACAGCGCGTGCAACACGATGTCGACGCCAATCTTCTCGTCACCCTTGGCCTGTGGGCGGACAGCCTCAACCGCCTCGCTGCAACGCAACAGTGCCACGCCGCCACCGGGCAGAATGCCTTCTTCGACGGCCGCTCGCGTGGCGTGCAGGGCGTCCTCGACGCGAGCCTTTTTCTGCTTCATGTCCGCTTCGGTTCCGGCCCCAACCGAAATGATCGCCACGCCGCCGGTCAGCTTCGCCAATCGCTCTTGAAACTTCTCCTTGTCATAATCGCTTTCGGTCGCATCGAGCTGGTTGCGAATCTGTTGGATGCGATTTTGAATTTCGGCCGGCTTGCCCGCACCCTTGACGAGCGTAGTTGTGTCCTTGTTGACCGTGATCTGCTTGGCGCGGCCCAGATGCTCGAGCGTCAGGTTTTCAAGCTTCAGGCCCAGGTCTTCGCTGATCAGCGTACCAGCGGTCAAAACCGCGATGTCACCCAGCATGGCCTTGCGGCGATCGCCGAAACCAGGAGCCTTCACTGCACACACGTTGAGCACGCCACGCAGCTTGTTGACCACTAGCGTGGTCAGCGCCTCCCCGTCAACGTCTTCGGCAATGATCAAAAGCGGCTTGCCCGAGTGCACCGCCTTCTCCAACAGGGGCACCAACTCGCGCAAATTGTTGATCTTCTTTTCGTGGATCAAGATCAGAGCGTCTTCGAGCTGGCAATCCATCTCGGAGGGCCGATTGATGAAATAGGGCGAGATATAGCCCTTGTCGAACTGCATCCCCTCCACCAGCTCCTTGGTGGTCTCGGTGGTCTTGCCCTCTTCGACCGTGATCACGCCGTCCTTGCCGACTTTTTCCATGACGTCGGCCAGCAGCTCGCCGATTTCGGGGTCGTTGTTGGCGCTGATCGCGCCGACCTGGGCGATCTCGTCTTTCTTCGAGACCGGCTTGGCCATCGCGTGCAGCTTTTCGATGGCCGCCGCCACCGCCTTCTCAATGCCACGGCGGACCGCCATGGGGTTACTGCCAGCGGCGATATTGCGCGTTCCCTCGCGGAAAATCGCTCTGGCCAGAACCGTCGCCGTGGTCGTGCCGTCACCGGCGATGTCAGACGTCTTTGACGCGACCTCATTGACCAGCTTGGCGCCCATGTTTTCGAAGCGATCTTCCAGCTCGATTTCCTTGCTGACCGTCACACCGTCCTTGGTGACCGTCGGTCCACCAAACGACTTATCGATGATCACGTTGTGGCCGGTTGGACCCATCGTGACCGCGACCGCGTCGGCCAGCTTATCAACCCCGCGCAGCATCTTCGCACGGGCCGTATCTTCAAAGAGCAATTGCTTTGCCACGATGGCGATTCCTTGGTTATGTGATGATGATTGTTGGAGTAAGTTTGACGGCGCTTGCGGTTAGCTCAGGACCTTGGCCAGGATGTCGCCCTCGCGGAGGATTTTGACCTCCTTGCCAGAGACTTCGATTTCGGTTCCGGAGTACTTACCGTAGATCACCACGTCGCCGACCCCGACCGAAAGTTCGCCGCGCTTGCCGCTATCGAGCAACTTGCCGGGACCAACCGAAACAACCTTGCCCCGCTGCGGCTTTTCTTTGGCCGTGTCGGGCAGCACGATGCCGCCGGCCGTCCGCTCCTCGGCCTCTTGAGGTTCCACGACCACGCGGTCATCCAGCGGACGCAAACGTACTTGTGCCATGTCGATCATTCCTTGCGTGAGTTTGAGTATTCGTCGGGATGAACTCTCTGAGAACGGCCACGATAGACAGGCGTCCGAGCGCGGCCTGCTGGATTACATCATGCCACCCATGCCGCCCATGCCTCCCATTCCCATTCCTCCCATGCCACCCATGCCTCCCATGCCGTGGTCGTGGTGATCGTGGTCGGCTGGCTCCTCCTCTTTGGGCACTTCGGTTATGAGTGACTCGGTTGTCAGCAGCAGTGCCGCCACGCTCGCTCCGTTTTGGAGTGCGGTGCGGACTACCTTGGCCGGATCAATGATGCCGGCGGCCACCAGGTCGCAATACGTGTCTTTGTCAGCGTCGTAGCCCTCGGTCTTACCCTTGAGCTGACGCACGCGATTGACCACCACGGCGCCGTCGTGTCCGGCATTCTGGGCGATCAGTCGCAGCGGATAGTCAAGGACGTTACGGACAATCTCGGCACCGTGCTTCTCGTCACCCTTGAGGTTGAGCTTGTCGAGAGCACTCTCGGCACGAATCAGGGCTATGCCGCCGCCGGGCACAATGCCTTCCTCGAGCGCGGCCTGCGTGGCGGCCTTGGCGTCTTCCAGCAGGGACTTGCGCTCCTTCATTTCGGTTTCGGTGGCCGCGCCGCAGTTAATCTGCGCCACGCCGCCGGCGAGCTTGGCCAGCCGCTCTTGCAACTTTTCGCGATCGTATTCGCTGTCAGTGACTTCAATCTCCTTGCGAATCTGCTCGGCCCGTCCGTCGATGGCCTCTCTCTTGCCGGCCCCGCCGACGATCGTGGTGTTTTCGGCATCGATGGTGACCTTCTTGGCTCGGCCGAGGTCCGAGATCTTGACGGCATCCAGCGCGATGCCCAGGTCCTTGAAGATGGCCGTGGCGGCGGTCAGGATCGCCAGGTCGCCCAGCATGGCCTTGCGGCGGTCGCCGTAACCCGGCGCCTTGACGGCGCAGACGCTCAAGATGCCGCGCATCTTGTTGACCACCAGCGTGGCCAGCGCCTCGCCTTCGACGTCCTCGGCAATGATCAACAGCGGCTTGTTGGCTTTGCTGATGGCCTCCAAAATCGGCACGAGGTTCTTGGCGTTGGACATCTTTTCTTCGTAGATCAGGATCAGTGCGTTTTCCAGCACGACCGTCTGGTTTTCCTGGTCGGTGACGAAGTGCGGCGATAGAAACCCGCGATCGAACTGCATCCCCTCGACGACCTCGACCGTCGTTTCGGCTTGACGCCCTTCTTCGACGGTGATGACGCCGTCCTTGCCGACCTTCAAAAACGCGTCGGCCAAAACGCTGCCGATCGTCGGATCGTTATTGCCGGCGATCGTGGCCACTTGCATGATCTCTTTCTTGTTCTTCTCGTTGATGGGCGTGGCCATTTTGGCGATCGCCTGGCCGACCGCCTCGGTGGCCTTGGCGATGCCGCGTGAAAGGGCCATCGGGTCGGCGCCGGCCGCGATCATCTTCAAGCCCTCCTTGAAGATCGCCTCAGCCAGTACGGTGGCTGTGGTCGTTCCATCGCCGGCGACGTCGTTGGTCTTGCTGGCGGCTTCCTTGACCAACTGCGCGCCCAGATTCTCGTTGGGGTCGTCGAGCTCGATGTTTTCGGCCACGGTCACCCCGTCTTTGGTGATTTTGGGCGAGCCCCAACCCTTATCGAGAACGGCGTTGCGGCCCCGTGGACCTAGGGTGCTAGAGACCGCGCGAGCCAGCTTGCTCACTCCGGCCGCCAGCGCTTTGCGTGCCTCATCACCGAAGACCAGCTTCTTTGCCACGCGGATATCCTCCTGTTACAGGTTGATGCGTTTTTGGCGGCTTTCGACGGCAACGTCTGGCCAGCCAAACGCCAATTCAATGTGCTCGCTAAGTGTCGCTTCTGGCCCCCGCCTAAACGCCACAAATGGCAGGCTGGACCTTGAGCGCACGGCTTTTTAAGCAACGCCTGTGCCAAGAGGCACTATTAGGTCATAACTCGCGCAAAGAAAACCATTTAAGCCATCGAGACGCGGCAAGCTACTGACCCGAAGGGAGGGTCGCTGCCTCGCCGTTTTGTCATTTTGGCAGGTGGCCATGACGCCGGTGCATCCATAAGTCCGCCGGGCCGCCGAGGAAATCATCGATCCGGCGATCGATCCGAGCTCCCAGCTTGGCAGCCACGCGCGCCGATGGGAGGTTGTCGGGACGAATGAGGCTGCAAACCTCGTCGACCCCCAGGTTCGCGTAGCACCAATCGAGTGACGCGGTGCCTGCCTCGGTGGCGATGCCCTGACACCGGCGCCGCGAGTCAACCGCCCAGCCGACTTCGAGCATCGGCCACCCTTCCGGAAACCAAGGACCGCTACGGCCCAGCAATTGACCCGTCGAACGTTCTTCAATCGCCAGGATCGAGTATCCGCGCATTTGCATGTGGCCCATAAACATGGCAATCTGTCGCCACGACTGGGTACGGTCCAGCGGTTTGCCATCACCCAGATAGCGAGTCACCTCGGGGTCGGTGTTGATCCGCGCAAAATCGTCCAGGTCCGCTTCGCGAAAGGGCCGCAGGAGCAGGCGGGGCGTTTCGATGATGACAGAAGCATGCATAGGAGGTCTCCTGAAAATGTTCAGGAATTCTTTGACGCGCACGATTTACACACTAACCCGAAGCGCAAGTTTTGATGTTGCGCTATTTCAGGTGTCTTTCAAGCTTTTGGCCGGTATTCCGGCGGGAAACTGTCGCGGATGAGTCGCTTGAGTTTGGCGAACCCACGCGGCGTTTCCAGGCGGTCGGCGATGTACTGGAGTTCCGATTGTTGGCTGGCCGCGCGGATGGCTTGGCAGAGTCCATGGGTTCTTTGATGCCGCCACCATTTTGTCTCCTTGTCGGCCAGACCACGCCGAGCCAG
>CAZUPX010001314.1:0-4179 GCA_964622155.1 uncultured Planctomycetaceae bacterium
CGGCGAGCTCAGTCGAGTCGGGACAGTAGGAGAGGGTCGGTTCGTTCACCCGACATACCTTTCGGCTGTTGCCTGTCCCCTATCCGCGTCCAATCGAGTGATACACGAATCCGGCGGCCTTCATTTGGGCCGGATCGTACAAGTTGCGGCCGTCGAAGATGACCGGCTTGCGCATCAGGCTCCGCATCTTGGCAAAGTCCGGGTGCACGAATTCCTTCCACTCGGTCATGATTGCCAATGCGTCGGCTCCCTCCAGCGCGGCGTAGGCCTGTTCGAAGTACGTCAACCGCTCGCCGTACAATCGCTTCACGTTTGCCAGGGCCTCGGGATCGTGCACGTGCACGCGCGCACCTCCGGCCAGCAAGCGATCCAAGAGCACCAGGGCTGGCGCTTCGCGCACGTCGTCGGTCCGCGGCTTGAAGGCCAGCCCCCACACGGCCACCGTTAGCTCCGAGAGTTTGCCCGCGAAATACTCTTCAATCTTGCGAGGCACGATCTGCTTCTGGCGATTGTTCACCTCGTCGACGGCGTCGAGCATGCGTAGCTCGAGGCCGACACGGCGTCCCATGGAGCTCAACGCGCGCACGTCTTTCGGAAAGCAACTGCCGCCGTAGCCCACTCCGGGAAACAAGAAGGCGAAACCGATGCGGCTGTCGTGCCCGATTCCGCGGCGCACGTCGTTGATGTCGGCCGCCATCTGCTCGCACAGATTGGCCATCTCATTGATGAAGCTGATCTTGGTGGACAATAGCGCGTTGGCGACATACTTGGTCATTTCCGAGCTCTCGGGCGACATCACCAAAAACGGCTTCTCGGTGCGCAGATAGGGCGCGTACAGCTCGCGCAGCACGGCCGCCACCTCGGGCCGCCGCACGCCCACCACCACGCGATCGGGCTTCATGAAATCGTCGATCGCCGCCCCTTCTTTCATAAACTCAGGATTACTGGCCACGTCGAACTCGCGGCCGGTTTTCTCTTTGAGCCGAGCGAACAGATCAGCGTTGGTGCCGACCGGCACGGTGCTCTTGACCACCACGATCGCCCCCGTTTGCAAGTGCGGCGCCATCGCGTCGGTCGCGCTCCACAGGCCATTCAAGTCGGCCGATCCGTCATCGCTCGACGGCGTGCCCACCGCCATGAACACCAGCTTTGCAGCGCGCACCGCCGCGGGCAGGTCGGTGGTGAAGTGCAACCGCCCGGCCTCGACGTTGTGCTCGATCAGTTCTGCCAGCCCGGGCTCATAGATCGGGATCTCGCCGCGCTTGAGCCGCGCAATCTTTTCGTTGTCGATATCGACGCACGTCACGTCGTTGCTGCTATCGGCAAAGCACGTGCCCGCGACCAGTCCCACGTAACCCGTTCCCACCACGGCAATCTTCATGCGTCAAGTCACCTCAATCTGTAATCGCAATAAACTGTCCGGAGATTCAAGCCTAGCATAGCGGCGGCCTCCTGGCGAACCGCGTCTGGTGCGTGTCGGTGCGTCGATATGAAGAAAAGACGCCCTGGACGTGTAGTTGGATTCGTGACGGGAAGAATCAACCACCAAGGCACGCAGGAGGCACAAAGATCACAAAGCCAAATTCCGAACGTGCTTTGTGCCCTGTGCTTCGTAACCTTCGTGCCTTCGTGGCAAATCTCCGCCCCCTAGTCTGTCCCCGTCATTTGCGGCGGCACCGTGAAGCTGAGATGCATGGCGGCGTGGTGCAGGTGAAGCAGCGTCCATTCTTCGTGCGTTAAAGGGCCGAAGACCGGATGCCGGGCCGTCATTTTCTCGCGCTGGGTGCGGGCCACCGCGGCGCTCAATTTGTCGACGGCCTCGTGCGGCGTGAATCCCCCCGGGTAGGCGCCGGCCTCGCGGTCCTTTGGCACGTTGAAGCCCGGCGGCATGCCTTGCTTCATCACACGCCGCTTGATCAAAGGCCCCATCAACCGCATGAGCCACGGCGCTTTGACGTCCATTCCGTCGATGGAAAGGTTGATGGCGGTTGCCAGGTGCGTGAGCAGTCGATCGACGGGCCAATTGCCAAGCGTCCGCGTGTTGGGCGAGGAGGCTAGCATCTCGGCATCGGCAATGACCTCGTCGAAAGATGAGAACTTCAGAGTGCGCCGACCCTGCACGGTCTTGGAATCAATACGCATGGTTGCTGTCCTCTCGTGATGGACGTCTGATTCGTTCATTTCTTGCTTCGCAAAATGCGCTGCTCGGGCGAGGCTTTGTGCTTGCGTTCCACTGACTGTTTGACCGAGATCAATGTCGTGGCCCAGTGCTCGGCGTATCGGCTTACCCAGCGCTCGTAGATCTGCCGGATGGGTACCGCGTTAAGCGAGTTGACGCGGCGGCAGCCTTCCTCACGAGTGTTTACCAGTCCGGCGTCGCGCAAGACTTGCAGATGCTTCATCACTCCAAAGCGAGACAGATCGGGAAATCGCTCGACGATGTCGGTGGTCGTGCGCGGACCCGCGCGCAGCATGTCGAGAATGTCGCGCCGCGTCTCGTCGGCCAGCGCCTTCCAAATCGCGTCCAACGGGTTGGACCTGCCACGCGCCGCGCGAGATGGTGACCTGCCGGCACGTCGCAAAAGCGGAGCTGCGGCAATGAGCGTCATTCGCAATAGTCCTTCACGGAATCGAGCATGTTTTGCCAGCCGCCGCTCGCACTTGCGCGATGATTCTCGTCGATGAGTCCGAAGGCCCGATGCCGCAGCGAGAGTCGAGTGCCCCCCTCGGCCCCAGCCAGGCGAAACTGCACATGCCCGGCCACCGGATAAGACATGAACATTGGTCCCTGCAACTCAAGCAGCGTCGGTGGCTTGATGACCTGCACGAAGCCCCACAAGTGGCCGATTCCGTCGCCGAGGTCGCGGAACCATCGCCCGCCGGGCCACCGCTCCAGCTTCATCGGCATCGCATTGCCCTCCGAAATCTGTTTCAGCAGGCCCTCGAACACCTCCTCGATCGGAGCCTTGACGTCGATGTGCTGTTCGATGTCCAGCGTCGCATTCTCAAGCGTGGGAGTTTGCAGGTCCATGGTCGTCCTCCGGTGAGCGTTAGCCCAGGTTCGGCGGGATCAGCCGTCGATCAATGTGACCAAATGATAACGTTACTAAGGTGTCACATCAAGACCCGATGCGCGCAAACTGTGACCAACTACCCGGATGAATAGAAACGCAGGGACGAAATTGAGGTCTCAAAGAATTGGATGTGTCCCACTCAGCGTTCCGATTTCAATCGAAGATGCCAGGGTGCTTGGCGCGCATGCACGCTCCGCACAGGTAACCATCGCGCGATTCCGAGTAGCCGCCGTCGGCCAGAACGATCACGGCGCCGCATGCCGAACAGCGCGTCGGTTCGTACTGCGGCGGGTTCTCCAGGACTTCGAAATTGTACTCGTTGGTCCCGTGGTCCACGTACAGTTCCGTGGGCATCGCGTCTCGGCACTTTGGACAGTCCTGCCACCGGCCGGGATGTTCTTCGACAAAATGGAAGCCGCAAAGCGTGTAGCGCCGATGGTTACGAAAACAGCTATTGCGCGCGTAAGAGAACAATTTGTAATCACCTTCATCATCGCAGATCCAATGACCGCAGCATGGAGTTTTTGTCAGGTTCCCCGTCGCGCCGCACAAACCGCAACGGGGCCTGTTCGAACGCGCCGGCCGTTTCTTGGAAACGGATTTCTTCTTGGCACGGGCCATGATCGAGGCTCCTCAACCGTCTTCTTCCTCCGTCCCTCTCCCGAGTCCCTACAGTTCCTCCTCCTCCTCCGTCGGCTCCGCTTCACTCTCAACTGGTGGCAAAGCCGCTTGCGGGGCGGGCCGTGGTGCAGTGGCCTGATTTCCGGTGTCTTCCTCGCGCGGCACGCGGACGATCGCTGCCAGCGTGTCGCCTTCGTCCAGGCTCATGATGCGCACGCCTTGCGTGTTACGGCCGATGACGCTGATCTCACCGGCGCGCATTCGCTGCAGCTTGCCGCGGGCCGTCATCATCAGGATCTCGTCGTCGCCGTGCACCGAGGTGATCCCGATGACTGGGCCGTTGCGATCGGTGGCCTTGATGTCGCGCAGACCCTTGCCGCCGCGCCGCTGCGTGCGATAGCGGTTAGAGGACGAAGTCGAGCCCTCGCCGTCGATATCATCGTCCGCCCCCTCACCCGGCCCCGGCGCGCCGGGGCCACCCTCT
>CAZUPX010001315.1:0-5324 GCA_964622155.1 uncultured Planctomycetaceae bacterium
TGTCGCCGATGTCGTTTTTGCAAAAACCTTACCGCTGGCTGAAGGCCATCTCACGTTACCGCAGCACGATCAGCGGTGGTCCGAACTTCGCCTACGACCTGTGCGTGCGCAAGATTACACCCGAGCAACGGGCCACGCTCGACTTGCGCAGTTGGAGCCTGGCGTTCAACGGCGCCGAACCCGTGCAGGCCGAGACGATTGAGCAATTCACCAAGATGTTTGAGCCGTGCGGATTCCGCCCGGAAGCATTTTATCCGTGCTACGGAATGGCCGAGGCGACGCTGATAATCTCCGGCGGATTCAAGGCAGCATTGCCGGTCATTCGAACGTTCGACGCCGAATCGTTAGAAAACAATCAGGCCGTCGACGCTTTGGCCGATGAGGAAGGCGTGCGCTCGCTGGTCGGCAGCGGCGGCAACCTGCTCGACCAGCGCATCGTGATCGCCGACCCGGAACAGATGACTTCGCTTCCGCCCGACCAGGTCGGCGAGATTTGGGTCTCGGGGCCCAGCGTGGCCCAAGGCTATTGGAAACGGGCCGAAGAGAGCGAGCGGACCTTCCGCGCCTATCTGAAGGACAGCGGCGAAGGCCCGTTTCTGCGCACCGGTGACTTGGGTTTCATGCACGATGGCGAGTTATTCATCACCGGCCGGCTGAAAGACCTGATTATCATCCGCGGGCTCAACCACTATCCGCAGGACATCGAGGCGACTGTCGGCGCCTGTCATCCGCGCGTGCGGCCGGGCAATGGCGCCGCCGTTGCCGTCATGATCGATGGTGTGGAGCGGCTGGTCGTCGTGCAGGAAATTGAGCGGCGGCAGCAGCGAGAAGTCGACGACGTGTTCGAGGCCATTCGCCGCACCGTCGCCGCCGAGCACGAATTACCCGTCGAGGCCATTGCGCTGGTCAAGGCCGGCAGCATTCCCAAGACATCCAGCGGCAAAATCCAGCGACACGCCTGCCGGGCGGCGTTTCTCGACGGCACCTTGGAAATCGTGGGTCAGTGGCGCGCCTGGGAACAGCCAGACGCGATAGAGCAGGCGGAGGGGGAGATTGCCCCAGCCGCCAAGTCGGTTGCCCCGCGGCCCGCTCGCGCGACGGTGGCGCCTGCTGTTGGCGGAACAGACAACAGATCAGCGGAGGTAGCCGCCGGTGCGACGCGTGTAACCAACACCGCCGAGGTGGTGCTGGAACACGTGCGGCGAGTTGCCAAGGAGCGTGGCGTCGGCATGACGCTCGACAGCTCAATTATCGAGCTAGGTTTGGACTCGCTGGAGCGAATGGAAATCATCGCCTCGCTGGAGGATACCTACGGCGGGCGGCTGCCAGACGACGTGCTGCCGCAGATCGAAACATGCCGCGAGGTCATTAACGCAGTCGAGAGCTACCTGGGGAAGGTGCCACGCGCCCGCGACGAGGCGGCCGCCGCGCGCGAAATCCCGGCGGAAGACTACTGCTTCGAGTGCTTCCCCGAATACGTGCGGCTCAAGCAAACGATGGAAGAAACCCGCGCCGCCGGGTTCGAAAATCCATACTTCCGCGTTCACGAGCGAATCATCAACGACACGACGCTCATCGATGGCCGCGAGCTGGTCAGCTTTGCCAGCTACAACTACCTGTGCATGACGGACGAACCCAAAGTGATCACCGCACTGAAGCGGGCCGTCGATCGCTATGGCACTAGCTCGTCGGCCAGCAGGCTGGTGTCCGGCGAAAAGCTCATCCATCGCGAGCTGGAACTGGCCATTACCGGCTTTCTCGGGACGCAGGCCGCCAACGTATACGTCGGCGGACACAGCACCAACGAAACCACATTGGGCCACTTGTTCCGCCCGGGCGACCTTATCCTGCACGACGCGCTGGCGCACAACAGCATCATTCAAGGCTCGATCCTGTCGGGAGCAAGGCGCCGCCCGTTTCCTCATAACGATTGGGAGGGTCTGGACAAGCTGCTGACCGAATTGCGTCCGTCGTATCGTCGCGTGTGCGTGGCCATCGAAGGCGTATACAGCATGGACGGCGACATTGCCGACCTGCCGCGCTTCATCGAAGTCAAGAGACGACACAAGGCGTTTCTGTACATCGACGAGGCGCATTCGCTGGGCGTCCTGGGCGACCACGGTCGAGGGATCGGAGAGCACTACGGGGTCGACCCGCGGGACGTCGACATCTGGATGGGTACCTTGAGCAAGGCGCTGGGTAGCTGCGGCGGATACATTTCCGGATCGAATGAATTGATCGAGTATTTGAAGTACACGGATCCGGGCTTCGTGTTCGCCGCCGCCATCACGCCTTCGAACGCGGCCGCCGCCTTGGCGGCAATGCGACTCCTGGAGTCCGACCCCCAACGAGTTCGCGTGTTGCACGAGCGCGCCGAGCTGTTCCTGAACCTGGCGCGCGAGCGCGGTCTGGATACCGGCCTGAGCAAAGGCTCGGCGATCGTGCCGGTGATTATCGGAAACTCGTTCGATACCTTGCGGCTTTCGCAGGCCCTATTCGAGCGGGGCATCAACGTGGCGCCGATTCGCCACCCAGCGGTAGAAGAAAAAGCCGCCCGGCTGCGGTTCTTCATCACCTGCCGCCATACCGAGAAGCAAATCCGCGACACGGTCGACGCGGTCGTCGAAGAGATCGAGAAAATGGACCCGCGATATCTCAAGACCCCCGCGCTCCAAAACGGCCACCCGGTCGGCTCAACCGCCGCAGCCGTCCCACACCACGTGGCGCGGTAGGCAGTTCTCTCGGCCGCGCGCCGCTGAGGGCCCTTTACCGCCGTCAGCCGCCTCTACGGTCATTCGCACGGCCTTCGCGTCATGGTTCGCGCCCTAGCAGTCCGTTGAAAAACGCCATCGTGTCATTTTTCAACCTCGCCCAGTGCGGAGCCAAGCTCCGCACGGCTCGCAAAACAACGACTTACGTCGCTATTTTGTCATCACATCCATGCGATGGCGCAGCCCGTCGAATACTTCAACGGACTGCTAGCCGACTGCCCGTGCGCATTTCTTGCCGAACGAACGGGAGGTTACAATGGGCTGCCAGTGGGGGGACCGCCAAACGTGACCGACAACGACGCAACTGACCTGTTCCGCATCTCAGGCAGCGGCCCGTTAGCTTCATCGCGTGATGCTTCAACCGCTCCGCTTCCGCTGCACATCGGTCGCTATCGGATCGAACGCGTGTTGGGCAAAGGCGGCTTCGGGTTGGTCTACCTGGCCTATGACGAGCAGTTGAAGAGGGCCGTGGCAGTCAAGGTGCCGCACGCGGAGCGAATCTCCGGGCCGGACGACGCCAAAGAGTATTTGGCCGAAGCCCAGACCGTCGCCAGCCTCGATCATCCCCACATCGTGCCCGTTTATGACGTCGGCACCACGGATGAATTTCCCTTCTTCGTTGTCTCCAAGTACATCGAGGGGAACGACCTGGCGACGATCCAAGAAAGCGCCCGGCTGACGCACCAGCAGACGGCTGAACTGGTGGCGACCGTGGCCGAGGCTTTGCACTACGCCCATAAAAAGGGACTCGTGCATCGCGACGTGAAGCCCGGCAACATCCTGCTGGCCACCGACGGCAGCATCTATCTCGTTGATTTTGGCTTGGCTCTGCGAGAACAAGATGTCGGCAAAGGGCAGCGATATGCTGGAACCACGGCTTACATGAGCCCGGAGCAGGCCCGTGGCGAGGGACACCGAGTCGACGGGCGCAGCGACATCTTCTGTCTCGGAATCGTGTTTTACGAACTGCTCGTGGGCCGCCGTCCGTTTCGGGGTGGGTCAAAGGCGGAGCTACTCGTTCAAATCGCAAGCCATGAGCCCCGTCCACCACGCCAGTACGACGACACCATTGGCAAGGAATTGGAACGCATCTGCCTCAAGATGCTCTCCAAAAGAGCGACGGAACGATACACGACGGCGAGTGATGTTGCAGATGACTTGCGGCATTGCCTTCAACACAGCCTAGGAGAAGTGGTTTCTTCTAGGGTCGCTATTGCACCCGGACAAGAAACGCCGGCAGAAACGAAAGTTGCAGGCGACACACCCGCCGCCACTCCGACTCCCGATAGCCAGCCCCTCAAGATTGTCCCGAAGGGCTTGCGGTCATTCGACGAGCACGACGCCGACTTCTTTCTGGAACTTTTGCCTGGGCCGCGAGATCGGGACGGATTGCCCGACAGCATTCGGTTCTGGAAGACTCGCATTGAGGAAACCGACGCCGACAAGACGTTCTCCGTGGGGTTGATCTATGGGCCATCGGGCTGCGGCAAGTCGTCGCTGGTCAGGGCGGGATTATTGCCGCGGCTGTCGGACAGCGCCATATCGGTGTATATCGAGGCGGCTGCCGAAGAGACTGAAAGTCGCTTGCTGAAGGGATTGAGAAAACACTGCCCAGGCTTGAGCGAAGATTTGAGCCTCAAGGAAACGCTCGCTGCCCTTCGTCGGGGGCAAGGCATTCCGGTTAGCAGCAAGGTGCTGATCGTTATCGACCAATTCGAGCAATGGCTGCACGCCAAGAAGGAGGAAGAGAACACCGAGCTGGTGCAGGCGCTGCGGCAGTGTGACGGCGAGCATGTGCAGTGCGTCGTGATGGTGCGCGATGACTTTTGGATGGCTGCGACCCGGTTCATGCGGGAATTGGAGGTGCGCTTGGTCGAAGGGCACAACTCTGCCGCTGTCGATCTCTTTCCCGTTCGCCACGCCGAGAAAGTACTGGCGGCGTTCGGCCGAGCGTTTGGTGTCTTGACGGATACAGGTGGCATGACTGCGAAGGACGAGAAGCGCTTCGTCGAACAGGCCGTTCAGGGTCTGGCGGAAGTCGGGAAGGTTGTCTGCGTTCGCTTGTCGTTGTTCGCCGAGATGATGAAGGACAAGTCATGGACGCTTGCGACACTCAAGGAAGTCGGCGGCACAGAGGGCGTCGGCGTGACGTTTCTGGAGGAAACGTTCAGCGCTTCCACGGCGCCGCCCGAACACCGCTATCACCAGACAGCGGCTCGTGCGGTGCTCAAAGCCCTGCTGCCCGAATCGGGCAGCGACATCAAGGGAAATATGCGGTCTTACGACGAGCTTCTGGAAGCATCGGGTTATGCCACTCGCCGCCAAGGCTTTGATGACCTAATCAAGATTCTCGACAGCGAAATCCGGCTCATCACGCCGACCGATCCTGAAGGTGTCGAACCTGGAAACGATCCTGTTCAAGAAGCCCCTGTGGGCCAGAAGTATTACCAATTGACGCACGATTATCTGGTACCGTCTTTGCGTGACTGGCTTACTCGCAAGCAGAAAGAGACGCAGCGTGGCCGGGCCGAATTGCGGCTAGCCGAGCGGGCG
>CAZUPX010001316.1:0-3090 GCA_964622155.1 uncultured Planctomycetaceae bacterium
CGCCCCGCCGCCGGAGGCGGTAAAAACCAGCGCACCGAAATTGGCGCCCGAAGGTCGCTTCGGTGCGGCACTCGATCCTCGAACGGGCGCGGCCTGGGCGGAGCGGCGCGAAGCGTACGACAAGTCGCCGCTGACGGTCGAGTGCTGGGCCAAACTCAACAGCAAGAGCAGCTTCAATATTCTGGTAGCCAACAGTTTAAAGGAGTCGGCCGATCACTGGGAGCTGTACACCTATGCGGGCGGCGGCGACCTGAGCCTGTATTTGCCCGGCTGCGTGCCGGCCGAGATTCGCTCGGGCGTCGAGGTCGCCGACGGCCAGTGGCATCACGTGGCCGCGGCGTTCGACAGCTCGCAGGCGAGCTTGTACGTCGACGGAAAGCTTGTCAAACAGGCCGACGTCCGTCGCCAGCGGATCGGCGGCCCGACCGCCCCGCTGTACTTCGGCGGATATCCGCCCGGCAACATTGGCTGCGACGGCCTGATCGATGAAGTGCGAATCACAATCGGACTGCTGGTGCTCGACGCGGCGCCGACGGCTCCGTTGGGCAAGGACGAGCGAACGCTGGGCCTGTGGCGTTTTGATCGCATTGAAGATGGTCGCGTTGAGGACCTGTCGCGGACGAAGAACCCGGCTGTTGCCGGCGCCGCGGCCGGGTCGCCCGGACCGATACTCACGCGGTGGGTTGCGGATGCCGACTTGAAGCTGGTGACGATCGATACCTCGAGCGACGAGTCGTTTCTGTCGATTCGCGTCGACACAATGGGCCGGTTGTTCGTCGGCGGGCGCGAGGCCCTGTTCGTCTATGAGCCCGACGAACAGGGCGACTACCGGCCCCGGCAATTGCTATATCGCTTTCCGCCGGACAGTTGGATCACCGACGTCGAGGTCCGCGGCGACGACCTGTACGTCATGACAAATGCGGCACTGTACTTGCTGCCTGGTGGGCGCGTGCGGCGCGAAGGCCTGGTGCCGAAGCGGTTGGTGTGGGGAGCGCCGGTCGACTTGCACGTGACCTATCACGGATTGGCTTGGGGACCGGAGGGCGATCTGTATTTCTCGTCGGGCGACCCCCTGCTGAACTATGGCGACTACGCAACTCGGCCCGATCATTGGGGGCATTGGACGGTGTACACACAGCCGGAGGGTACGAAGGTGCCCTACACGGGCATGGGCGGTTTCTTCCGCTGCCGGCCCGACGGCAGTGGGTTTCAAGTCGTCGCCAGCGGCACGCGCGGCAGCGTCGGCATGGCGTTCGATCGTCGTTGGAATCTTTTTTCCAACGACAACGATCACGAGTCGATCGCCGAGCGCTATTCGCCGGCCCGCCTGCTGCACGTGGCGCCGAAAGCCCACTTCTTCTGGCCGCGGGGCTGGATCGCGTCGATGTCGCCGGAGCGATCGGACCTGTTGGAGATCGTCAACACAGGCCTGGGACGCGAAGTGCCGGTCGGGCAGTCGTACTACGACGAGCCATTGCTTGGCGAGAAGTATCGCGACAGCGTGCTGCTAGCCCGATGGGGTCAGCGACGGGTGGATGCGTTTCCGCTCAAGCCGCGCGGCGCCAGCTATCAGGCGCGCGAGATGCCGCTGTTGGTCGGATCCGAGACGGCTCGCCCGGTTGGCGTGGCGGTGGGGCGCGGTGGCCGAGTGTTCGCGGCCCTGTCGTACATGGCCGGCAACGAATGGTCGCCCAGGTATCCCAGTGAACTTGTGATGATCACGCGGTCGGACGATCCAACGTCATATCCCTTCGAGCCCTACGACGCGCCTACCTCACCGCCCGAACACTTGTGGGCCGAACTGTCGAGCCCATCGTGTCAGCGCCGACAGCAGGCACACATGGAGATCTTGCGCCGCGGCGGAGCGTTGCTGGTGGAGGCGATCTCGCGGCTCAAAACGGCCAAGGCCGATGACCCGGCTGTCGTGCATCTCGTGTGGTTGGCCGCGGCCAGCGGTGACGCGCAGGCCCAGACGGCGCTACGAGATCTGGCCGTGCACCATAGTCCGCAAGCATGGGTACAGGCCGTCCGCGCCCTGGGCGAGTTCCGCCAGCTTAAGACTCCCACAAAGTTCTTCACGGATGCGATGGCCGACCGCAATCCGCAGGTGCAGCACGCGGCCGTCGTCGCGCTGTTCGGCGCGAACGATGGTCTGACCGCCCAGGTGACCAACGCGGCGCGCAGCGCCGACACGTACTTGCGACAGGCCGCAACGTTCTTACTGGCCGAGCGGGCGGAGCCGGGTCAATTGGAGCATTTACTTGGCTCTTCCGATCCGGCCGATCGCCTGGCCGGCGTGTTGGCGGCCGGATTCCGGCTCACAGTTCCGCCCGCCATTGGCGAGTTGCCGAAAGAGCTTCCGCTGCGCTACGAATCGACCAACGCCAGGTTCGTCATCGATTACGCTGACGCCACGGTCGATCTGAAAAAGCTGGGGCCCGTGGGCAGCTTCACGACGTCTGAACGCTGGAAGCAGGTGTCGCCCAGCGAAGACGAAAAGAAGTTGTTCGAATTATTGCTCGCGCGGCTGGACGACGTCGACGATCGCGTCGGCTGGCAGGCGGGCTACTTCCTGTCGCTCTTGAACGACGAGCGGGCCGAGCCACTGGTGGTCGCGTCGCGGCGCGCGAGACTCGTGCGTCGATTGTCGGCGGCCGTGCCGCGACCAATTACGCGGGCGTGGACGGTTGGCCCATTCGACGATGGTGACAAAGGGTTGGCTGCCGTCCATCCGCTCGAGCGCGGTCCGATCGATCTGGCTGCGCCGGTTGTCAACGACAAGGCACTGTTGGAGTGGCAAGCCGCGACGGCCGAGCCGGCGTTCCGGCTGAGTTCGGTGGGTGCGCGCGGGCAGTCCGGTTCGAGTTATCTTTACTTTCGGGCGACGAGTTTGTTGCCGCAAAATGCGCTGGTGTGCGCCCCCTCACCCGGCCCCGGCGCGCCGGGGCCACCCTATCCTACGAGGGGAGAGGGTGGAACGCGGGTCAAGCTGTGGTGCAACGGGCGCGAAGCTGAAAGGATCGACGCTGCGTTTGTTGTCGCACTGGAGACGGGCAGCAACGACCTCTTGGTGCGCGTGGTTCATTCGAC
>CAZUPX010001317.1:0-2102 GCA_964622155.1 uncultured Planctomycetaceae bacterium
CGCAGTATGAGCCTTTTTAAACGCGACGACATTCTGGCGCAACTTCGGAAGAAGATTGCCGCGGGACGCCCCATCATCGGGGGCGGGGCGGGCACGGGCTTGAGCGCGAAAATGTCCGAGGCCGGCGGCATCGACCTGTTGGTCATCTACAACTCCGGCCGGTTTCGCATGGGAGGACGCGGTTCGCTCTCCGGCATGATGCCCTATGGCGACGCCAACGCCATCGTGATGGACATGGCCCGTGAGGTGATCCCGGTCGTCGAGCGGACCCCGGTGTTGGCCGGAGTTTGCGGTACCGATCCGTTTCGGGTGATGAAGCTGTTCCTGCGCGATGTGGCGGCCGCGGGGTTCTCGGGTGTGCAGAACTTTCCGACCGTGGGACTCATCGATGGCACGTTCCGACAGGAACTCGAACAGACCGGCATGGGCTTTGGCCTGGAGGTCGACATGATCCGCCAGGCCCACGAGATGGATCTGCTGACCACACCATACGCCTTCGATCCCGACCAGGCCGAGGCGATGGCCCGTGCCGGCGCCGACATTCTCATTCCGCACATGGGTTTGACGACCAAGGGAACGATCGGAGCCGTCGCGGCCCTGTCGCTCGAAGAATCCGCAAAGCGCGTGCAGGCGATGCACGACGCGGCCCGACGGATCAATCCCGACATCCTGGTCCTCTGCCACGGCGGCCCGATCGCCGAGCCCGCCGACGCGCAGTACATTCTCAACCACACCGAAGGCATTGCCGGCTTCTACGGCGCCAGCTCGATGGAACGGCTACCGGTCGAGCCAGCGATCGAGGGTCGCGTGCGCGAGTTCACGCAATTGAAACTTTAGCCGAGATCAATTCTCCGGGCACGTCGCCATGGAATTGCTGTACGTCATTTATACGCACAATCGATCAGCGGTGCTCCAGGAATGCTGGCGCACGCTGTTTGGCAACAACGATCTGCGGCCCCAGCGAGTGGTCATTATCGACGACGGTTCGGAAAGGCCGTTGAAGGAATCGCTGTCTCGCGAGGCCTTGAACACGAACCTGCTGGTCGATTTCTTTTCGTTCAAGGAAAACGTCGGATACGGACGGGCGGCGGAGATTGGCTTCGCCGTGGCCGACATGTTCAATCCGCATTACTGCTTTTTCATCGAATCGGATTACATTTTTCGCAAGCACGGCCTCGATGAAGTGATGGACGTTCTCACGAGCGACGCGGGCGGCTTCGCCGCCGGCGTGGCCGGCTACTCACACCCCGATTTTTTCAAGCCCGGGGAAACCATGAGCCGCTACCACCACGAAATGGTGATGCTGCACGGCCGCGACAATTTGAACCGCGACGTGCTCTACAAACCGTTTCCATTCCAGACCCGTTACGGAAACATCCAATTGCAATTCGTATCGAATTCGTGCGGCACGGTGTATCTGAACTGGGCGTTGATCTCCAAGATTCGCAAGGCGTTTTATCCGCGGATGGAAGCCGAATGGATCGAGCGAACCTGCCGCAAGGGGCAATCGTCCACGGTGCTCGATGACGGCGTCATGTCGCAGACGCTGTCGTATTACTGGATGGAATATGCCCAGAGCCAAGGCTGGGACACCGGTCGATATGCCGCGCTGATTGATATTATGCCCAGCGTGGCCAATCACATGTCCGGCAGCGGCATCAGCGCCCGAGGCGTCGAGGAAGGTCAAACGTCGGTCGGGTCGCCGAGTTTTCCGTTGAAGTACGACGAGTACCCTTAGCTTAGAGCGTGTCTTCAAATTCGTAGCGGAAGCCGCAAGGCTTCCGATGAGATGCCAAAAATGTCGGAATTCTTGCGAATTCCGCTACCACGCGATGACACGGCGACCGTCTCGTCACAGCTATTGGTAAAAGATCGTCAAATCCGGCCTCTGTGACTTGAGCTTCTGAACTGCTGCGGGCGTGACTTTCGTATCAGAGAGCGTCAGTTTCTTCAGGCTGAGAAACTGGGCAATGATCTGAAGACTCTCATCGACAATCGGTGTTTCCATCATGTGCAGTCGCTCGAGCTTGGTGAGACGAACTAAGGACCGCAGCCCCGAACCGTCGACCTGCTCCAGCACGAGCTCCAGAGCTTGCAGTTCT
>CAZUPX010001318.1:0-8335 GCA_964622155.1 uncultured Planctomycetaceae bacterium
CAAAGTCGAGCGCGTATTGGCCCACGCCCAGCGTCGCCCCGAAGATTGCCAATACCGCCGCGATGTCGGCAAGCCAGGGCGATCGGGCCAGCATGGCGCGTCGCAACCCGATCGCGGCTGGAATGATGCCGATCATGCCGACGAGCATCCATCGATGCCCGATGTCCCAGGCCTCGGATTTGGCGGCCACCCGTTCCAAAAACGTGCCACCAGCGGTCGACACCGGATAAATCATCAGGCGACCGAAGAACAGTCCGCCAAATGCGATGACGATGCTGGCCGCGGCCAAATAGTCGATAATGCGTTGGCGAATGTGCATACAAGAGCCTCACGTCCTATTCGCCGCCCCCGAACGAATATTGGGTCAACGAAACATTCGACAAACAGCACTTCGCTCGGCAAGGCAATCGAACACCATGCGCGCGGCTCGGCGGCAACCTTGACGCCCTTGCCAGGTCGAATGTCAAATTGAATACTTGCCGTTTTGCGACGAACGGAGTCCTTTTGGACCGCCAGGGGTTCACGACTTGCAAAAATCATCCGAGCGTGAAGCGTCCAAGATTTCTCCGGCCATTCACGAACCAATCTCGCTCCTTGCGCTGTTCCTGCAACACAGGAACACTTCGATTGCCTGGTTGTCGACCTTGGCGATCGCGGCGCATTTGATACTGCGATTCGCCGTCGGAGCTTCTCTCGGCAGTGCAAGTATCCCGTTGTACATCGCCCTGGCGCTGGGCGGCGTCCCGCTGGCCCTCGAGCTGCTGTGGCGAGTGGTCAAGGGAGAATTTGGCTCTGACCTGCTGGCGGGCATCGCCATTGTGACGTCGATCCTGTTGGGCGAGTATCTGGCCGGCACGATTGTCGTGCTCATGTTGTCTGGGGGCGGTGCCTTGGAAAACTACGCCGTGCGAAATGCCTCGTCGGTGCTCGAGGCCCTCGCCCGGCGCGTGCCTTCGGTCGCGCATCGCAAGCAGCAGTCGCAACTAGTGGATGTCGCGCTGGACCAGGTGGCCATCGGCGACAGGCTGCTCATCTTGCCGCACGAAATCTGTCCCGTCGACGGCGTGGTGGTCGAGGGGCATGGCGTGATGGACGAGTCGTATCTGACCGGCGAGCCGTTCATGATGTCCAAAACACCCGGCTCGCAAGTGCTTTCTGGTGCCATCAACGGCGACTCGGCGCTTGAGATCGAGGCCGTGCGGCGGGCCGTCGACTCGCGATTCGCCAAGATCATGCAGGTCATGCAATCGTCGGCCCAACAGCGGCCTCGCATTCGCCGCCTGGGGGACCAACTCGGCGCGTTCTATACGCCATTGGCGGTTTTCATCGCGGCGTTGGCGTGGGCCATCAGCGGACAGGCCGACCGATTCCTGGCTGTGTTGGTCGTCGCCACCCCCTGCCCGTTGTTGATTGCAATCCCTGTTGCCATCATCGGCTCGATCTCACTCTCGGCCCGGCGCGGCGTGATCATCAAGGATCCCGTCGTGTTGGAACAGATTGCCGAATGTCGAACGGTGATCTTCGACAAGACCGGCACGCTGACTTATGGCAAGCCCGTGCTGGTCCATCAGCACGTCGCCGAGGGCTTTGCCCGCGAGCAGGTACTGGCGAGTGCCGCCAGCGTCGAACGGTATTCGAAACATCCCTTGGGACCGTCGATTGTCGAAGCCGCGCGGCGTGACGGGCGGCCGCTGCAAGCGGTGAGCCATGTCCGCGAACGGCCCGGCGAAGGATTGCAAGGTACCGTTGACGGCCACTCAGTTTGGATCACCAGCCGAAAAGCGCTCGTAGCGCAAGACCCGGCGGCTGAGCAGTCCCTTCCCCCTAGCGCTGGAGGACTTGAGTGTTCGATCGCCATCGACGGGCGATACGCGGCGACCTACACATTTCGCGATGAGCCGCGCGCCGAAGGCGTCTCGTTTGTCAGCCACCTCAAACCTCAGCACCATTTCACGCGCATCATGCTGGTCTCGGGGGATCGCGAATCCGAAGTTCGCTACCTGGCCGAGCGCGTGGGCATCGGCATTGTTTATGCCGGACAGAGTCCCGAGGACAAGTTGAGAATCGTGCGTGGCGAGACGGCCGGCGCTAAGACGCTGTTCGTCGGTGACGGCATCAACGATGCTCCGGCGCTGGCGGCCGCCACCGTCGGTGTGGCTTTTGGCCAGAACAGTGACGTCACGACCGAAGCGGCCGGCGCCGTGATTATGGACAGCTCGCTGGAGCGGTTTGACGAGTTTCTGCACATCGGCAATCGGATGCGCAGGATTGCACTGCAAAGCGCGATTGGAGGAATGGCGTTGAGCATCGCGGGTATGGGCTTCGCGGCCGCCGGCCTGTTGCCCCCAGTGGCCGGGGCGATCGCCCAGGAAGTCATCGACCTGGCGGCGGTCCTCAACGCGCTCCGCGCGGCGTTGCCACCCAGCAAATTGACTGATTTTTAGGGGTGGAATTATTCGTCAACGGCCGGTCTCGCAAGGGCCAGCTACCGGACTGTGCTGATCGTCCGCCGAAATGCGAGACACCGGCACGTCGTTGGCATACAATTGCGACGAGTCGAGGTAGGCCCGATCCGGTAATCTCATCACGCACGATAAGGAGAACATCCATGGCACGACTCGCGAAGTTCGCACTGGCCCTCACGCTCGTCGGTACGTGGTTGACCACTGCGGAGATTGCAAAAGCGGCCGACAAGGTCGACATCACTGGCAATTGGGAAGTCGAAGTCGACGTCGGCGGAATGACAGGCATGCCCACCTTCACTTTCAAACAGGAAGGCGAGAAGCTCACCGGCAAATACAAAGGCCAATTCGGCATGCTCGACGTGACCGGTAAGATTAAAGCCAACGATGTCGAGTTCTCCTTTGAAATCCAAAGCGACGCCAAGGTCACCTACACCGGCACGGTCGAGAAAGACGGAACGATGAAGGGCAAGGTCAACTACGCCGACCAGGCCAGTGGAACTTGGAAGGCCAAGAAAAAGGCCGAGTAAGTTGCTGTCAAACGTTGGCGAACGCATGTGGCCGAGATCGACTCCGCGTATCCGCTGTAAAGGGCATCCAAAGTGTCTCACCGTCGCTTGATTTGTTCGGCCGGAATGCTTGTCGCCATGCTGGCAACGGGCTGGCAGCCTGTTAGGGCCGCCGACGCGTGGATTACGTTTGAGGGCCAGTCCGGTCCCGGCAAGGGCAAGCACATCGTGCTCGTGAGTGGTGACGAGGAGTATCGTTCCGAGGAAGGCTTGCCGCAGTTGGCCAAGATTCTAGCTCAGCGGCACGGCTTCAAGTGCACCGTGCTGTTTGCCATCGATCCAGCGGACGGCACGATCAACCCGCAGCGCAGCGACAACATTCCAGGGCTCGAAGCACTTGATGCTGCCGATCTGCTAGTGCTGTTCACGCGGTTTCGCGACCTGCCGGACGATCAGATGAAGCACGTCGTCGACTATGTTGAGTCGGGCCGGCCGGTGATCGGAATGCGGACGGCAACGCATGCCTTCGCTCCCAAGGCCGAGCGAAAGTTCGCCAACTACGGCTGGCAAAGCAAGGATTGGGATGGCGGGTTTGGCCGCCAGGTGCTGGGCGAAACCTGGATCAATCATCACGGCCAACACGGCAAGCAGAGCACTCGCGGCATCATCGCACCGGACATGAACGGCCATCCGATCCTGCGCGGCGTCCGCGACGGCGACATCTGGGGACCGAGTGACGTGTACGGCGTCCGCCTGCCGTTGCCCGGCGATAGTCAGCCGCTGGTGCTGGGACAGGTCCTGTCAGGCATGAACCCGACCGACGAACCGGTCGTCGGCAAGCAGAACGACCCGATGATGCCTGTGGCTTGGATCAAGACGTTCACCACGCCTTCGGGCAAGACGGCGCGAGTCTTCGCGACGACGATGGGCGCGTCGCAGGACTTGTCCAGCGATGGGCTGCGACGGCTGCTGATCAACGCCTGTTACTGGGCCGTGGGCCTGGAACAGCGGATTGATCCGAGGTCGAATGTCGATCTGATCGGCACGTACCGGCCGACGCCGTTTGGCTTCGGCACGCACACCAAAGGCATCAAGCCGGTCGCTCATGCCTCGGCTAACTGAGTGCTGGCTTACGAAAAAGGGGGACATTCTGGTTTTACAAATGAAAAGTCAAATGTCCCCGTTTTTTCGACACGTGGCGTCTGCGGCGATTGCACTCGCTCTGGCATCGCTTGCTTCAATGCAGCGCGTTCGCGCTGCGTCCGATGAGCCACCGCGCCGGTTATTCTTCACGTCGCAAGGCAAGTCGGCGATCGTCAATGCCGACGGCAGCGGACTGAGGTATTTTGACTTTAAGGTTCCCGGACAGGCTACCTGGCAGCCGGGGCCGACGTTTGCCGATGGACGGCGGGTGCTGTTTTTGAGCATGGAGCCGCGCCGCGACGGGCCGGGCAAGCCGTTCGAGGAATACTACACACAGACGCCAACGCATTTGTGGGAACATGACCTCGAAACTGGCTCGCTCGATGAGATTTGCACCAAGGACCGACTCGCGCCGTTTGTCACGCCAGCATTGCTCGTGAGTGACGACCGACTCTTGATTCAGGTCGTGCGCAATAAAGTCGGGCAGATATTCAGCGTGCGGCTCGACGGCAGCGACCCGCGCGAGTTCACGCGCGCCGGCGAAGGACTCCCGTATGGTTTGAGTCTCAGTCCTGATGGCCACCGAGTCGCGTACCATTTGGCCAGCCCGCAAGGGTATCAGGTTTGGACCAGCGACGTCGACGGCAGCCATCGCGTGCGAGTTGCAGCCGATCCCGACCACTTGTACTTCGGCACAAGCTGGTCGCCCGACGGCCGCTGGATTCTTTACGTCGACTGTCTCTACAAACAGCAACCTGCCCACGACTGGTGTGACGTGTGCGTCGGCCGATCAGACGGGAGCGAACATCGTGTGCTCACCAGTGGCCAGACAATGTGGTTTGCCGCGACGTACGGCGACCAGCAGACGCGCGGCGGCGGCTCGAACTTGCCGGCCTGGACGCTCGACGGCTCAATTCTGTTCCCGCGGCGGACGCCGGAAGCCAAGGTCGCGTGGGAGTATCAACCAAACCGCCCCGATGTCGACCACTTCAATCGCGACTTCAAGCCCGAACTGGCGCGAGGCGGCGTGCAGATTTGCCGACTCGACCCCCGCGACGCCCGTGTGACGGAGCTTACGCCAAGCAACACCGGCGTGTGGGACTTTCGTGCCAGCCAGTCGCCCGACGGAAAGCAGATCGTGTTCTGCCGGGCCGCGACCGGCGGGGCGCCGGCCGTATGGGTCATGGACAGCGACGGAACAAACCCGCGCGGGATCACGCGCGGTGTCGACAACCTCGGCGCAGACCATCCGCGCTGGCTGCCGGTGCAAGGAAACAGGGGACAGTAGACGGGATACGGACAGGGAACGGATACTAACCCGACGGGTGACAACGTTATGCAAGTGCAGGGATACGCGTGCGCGAGTTATTGTGGGCCAAAGGCCCAATCTGTAATAGCCAGGGGCATCGCCCCTGGACTCGGTGTTCCATGAAACCAATTTCAAAGCCCCAACAGGGCGCTCTCAGGTCGCCCCGTTGGGGCTTGAAGCGCACCTGTATCGTCGGTCCCAGGGGCGATGCCCCTGGCTATGACAGGTCGCCGCGTTGCGGCCGCAATCGGACACGGCGGCCAAGTCGCTATCACTTGCATAACGTTGTTGAGCGAGGGATTCTCGTACGTCAGGTTCGCTATCCCCTGTTCTCTCCTTACCGAGTCGATCGCAGCAAGCGCCCAAACCGCTCGTGGCCGAACTCTGGCACGAACTGGCAGTTCTCGAATGCGAGGCGCCCCCCGACGAACACCTGCCGCACGACGCCGTCAGAGCGCTTGACCATCCGCATGGCGCCGTGCAGCCGCGGGTCGTAGTGCTCGATCGGCGGCCCCAGGCCCGTGCGAAGCTTTTGCGGATCAATCACCACGACGTCGGCCGGCGCTTTTGGACGAATGAAGCCGGTATCGAGCCCCAGCCATTCGGCCGACTGGCCGGTGAGTTTGAAGATTGCCTTTTCGACACTCATCACGTCGGGGTTGGCCAGCACTTGCTGAAGCATCTGCAGCCCTCCATCCTGGAAGGCCATGTTGCGGGCATGGGCCCCCGAGTCGTTGAAGCCGGGCAAAGCCGTGTCGTGAGCGAAGAGGAACCTGCGCACGGCAGGCCGGTCGTTCGTGACCACGGTCTTCCAGCGAAACGCCGAATCATGCTCGGCAAGTTGGTCAAGAAAAAACTCAAGCGGCTCGGCGGCAGCGACGTCGGCCAACTCCGCAATTGACTTTCCCTCCTGGCCGGCAACAGGAGACGAAACGACCCACATCTCGGCCAGGTTGCGGTGGAATACGCGCGCCGCGCGCGACTCCCACTGTTGGCGAAACTCGCGGCGATACGTCGGGTCGGCGAACATCTGCCGCCGGCGCTCGCTCGTGCTGCTGATGGCGTCGACGCCGGCGGCAAACTCCTCGAACAGCGGTGTATGCACGCCATCGCAATAGTTCAAAAATGGCTCGGCCAATGTCTGCCAGCGCAGATTGGCGCGGAACAGCTTGTTGAGCGTGGTGCCAATGGCCGTCGCGATGCGGTAGACCTTGCGATCGGTCTTCATGTCCATTGCCGCCACGATGGTCGTCCGCAGCGGTTTGCGGCCGACGCCAGTGCTGAGCATGCCCAGCACGGCCACCGTGCTTTTAGTCAGTGCATTGGGAGTCGCTTGCAGGATGCGTTCACGGCGGCGAACCACCTGGGCCAGCTTTCGGTATTCGCTTGCCCGGGCGTGCTGCGACGGCACCGAGATTCCACAGAACGGCTCGCCGTCGAGCCGGTGCCAGGGGAGCATGTCGATCGACAGCCCCAGGTAACCTTCGGCCAGTGCGTCGTCGAGAATCGCCTGCATCGAGCGGATTTCTTCCGGCTCCGGTTTGGCGACCTTCAAACTCCGCTCCATGCCCATCACGCGCACGCGCAGATCGGAGTGGCCCAGCAGGCTCGCCACATTCGGCCCGATGGCCACCTGCTCGAGGTGAGCGTAATACTCGCGCACCCCGTTCCAGGGAATTTCGTCGCCAAGCCACTTCGACAGCACGTCTCGTGGCAAGCTCTCAACACGGCAGAACAAGTCGAGGATGCTCCTCTTGGTTCCCAGTGCCACCGACAGCGAGCAATTACCCATCACGACCGTGGTCACGCCGTGCCGCACCGACTCTTCCAGGCCCGGCATGGCCTCGATTTCGGCGTCGTAGTGGGTGTGAATGTCAAGCATGCCGGGCATGACCCAGCATCCCGCGGCATCCACCTCGCGACGCCCCTTTTGCGGCAAGCTCGGACCGACCGCCTGCACCCTGCCCTGGTCGATCGCCACGTCGGCCGCCACAGCCGGCGAGCCGGCGCCGTCAAACACCTGGCCGCCGCGAATGACGACGTCGCAAGTCGGATTTGCGGGCTGTTGAGTTGGTGAAATCACGACGAGAAACCCCTGAAGAACCATCGAAAAGTGCCCAACTTCGGGGCACCAATTGCTTTAACTAAAATACACCGACTCGTGTCAAATGCCAAACGCTATGGGTCGCGGCCAAAATGTCCTAGAATGCGGCGACGGACAACTTTGACCGATGCTCGCCCCATGAAAATCACCCAGATTGTCTGCCAGATCCTCCGAATTCAAAACGTTCAGGTCAAGACGGCCAGCAGCCAGGACGCCGTCATCGTGCGCGTGCGGACCGACACCGGCTTGGAGGGGATCGGTGAAGCCGATTCCTCGCCTGAGGTGGTTAAAGCCATCGTCGATGCGCCGTTCTCACACAACATCGCCTGCGGGCTGCGGCAGATCATCGTCGGCGAGAATCCGCTGGAGACGGAGCGACTGTGGCAGAAGATGTACCGCCGTACGATGTACTTCGGTCGCACGTCGGTCACGATTTCCGCAATGGCCGCTGTCGACATGGCCCTGTGGGACATCAAGGGCAAACACTACGGCGAGCCGATCCATCGGCTGCTGGGGGGCAAGCAGCACGATCGGATCAAGGCTTACGCCTCGATTCTCTTTGGTCGCGACGGCCGCGAGACGGCCGATATCGCGCGGCGTTGGCGTCAAGCCGGATACCAGGCGATGAAGTTCGGCTGGGAGCCGATGGGCCAGAGTGAAGCGCTCGACATCGAATTGGTGCGGGGTGCTCGCGAGGGGCTGGACGTGGGCGCGCTGCTCGTCGACGCCGGGTGCGTGTGGGACGCCCGGACTGCTTTGCGCCGCGCACAAGCCTTTTCGCAGTTCGACATCGAGTGGCTCGAAGAAC
>CAZUPX010001319.1:0-4750 GCA_964622155.1 uncultured Planctomycetaceae bacterium
GTCAACGTACTCCACGCCCTCAGCGATCGCGCTGCGCAACAGCATCAGGCGCTGTTCCTCGGAACCGGTGAACTTTCCGCCGTCTCGCTCACGGCGGCAGGTAATCACAACCGGCGACGGGCGATCGACCAGCAACCGCCGCAGGTTGACTTCGCCGCCGATGTAATCCAGCCGCAGCTCGACGAGCTGGGCACCCTGCTGAACCAGGTGGCGATGCTCGGCGATCACATGGCGGTGTCGACCGCGGGCAATGCTGACACAAATCATGGGGGTAAGAACTGGATGGATAAGAGAGCGTTACCGATGCGTTCGTCTCTGGCCGATTATACCCGCGTGTAATGCCAAATTGGTAGCGACGGACCTCGCGGCCCGGCGATCCCGCGCCGCATCGCCTTCACGTCCGCTTGAACTGTTTGTCCAGCTCGTCGCGGCTGAAAAACAGCGCGGTGGGCCGGCCATGCGGGCAGTGGTGGGTGTCGTGCGCCAGGTGGCGCTGTTGGAGCAGCTCGGCAATCTCCTCGCCCGACAGCCGATCGCCGGCCTTGATGGCCGCCTTGCAGGCGATCATGTGCAGCAGTGAGTCGACCAGGTCGCGGCGGTCAGGGCTCTTGCCGCCGGACATCAACTGGTCAACCAGGTCGCGCAGCACGTCGGCCGGTCGCAGATTGGCCAGCATGGCCGGATAACGCGAGACCAGCACCGTGTCGCCTCCGAACGGATCGACGCCCACGCCCAACTGTTCGAGCACCTCTCGCGATTCGAGCACCGCCGCCTTTTCCGCGGGGCTCAGATCCACCGGCTCGGGCACCAACAGCGCCTGCGACTCCACGGCACCCGAAAGTACCTTGTCGCGCAAGTGCTCGTACAAGATTCGTTCGTGCAGCGCGTGTTGATCGATCACGATCATGCCGTCGTCCGATTCGGCGACCAGGTAACGATTGTGCAACTGCAACGCGGTCGGTGATCGCTGCGAATCCAGGGGCGCGGTGGAAGTTGGTGCCGGGCCGACCGTTTCGCCGAACACGGCCGGCTCGTCGTGCTCCAAGTCGTCTTCTTCATCCGCCGCGGCGTCCAGCGGCTGCCAGCGCCGCGCCAGCACGCTCAATTCCAGCGGGGCCCGCGGCGCGTCGGCTGGTTTATCGAATCTGGTTTGGTTGGTTACGGTCGATTGCTCGGCCAGCCGCGCGGTTTGCTCGCTCAATTGACCCTTGGCCCAATCGACCAGCTCGCGGCGCACTGCCTCAGCCCGCGCCGGATCGATCGCCGCTGCCGCTTCGCTGGTGACCGGCTGTAAACGCGCCGTCAGATCGGTCGAGAGGAATTTGGTGCGCAATGTGCCAAGCAGTTGGCTGTACAGCCGGCCGGACTCTTGAAAACGGACTTCCAGCTTGGTGGGGTGCACGTTGACGTCGACCAGATCGCTTGGCATCTCGATGCGCAAAAACGCGATCGGATAGCGGCCGGTCAACAGCAGGCCCCGATAGGCTTCGCCCAGCGCGTGTTGCAAGGAGCGGTCTCGAATGGCGCGGCCGTTGAGGAACAAGTATTGCAGCCGCGCATTGGCTCGACTGTGGCTGGGGCTAGCCGCGTAACCGCGAAGGTACACCCCTTCGTCGCTGCTGGCGACTTCGATCAGGTCCGCCGCCAGGTCATCGCCAAAAAACGTGGCGATCCGCAATCGCCAGTCGTCGGTGGCCGGCAGATCATAGAGCGACCGCCCATTGTGCGCAAGCGTGCAATGCACTTGCGGATTGGCTAGGGCAATGCGCGTAAAGGCCTCGGTCAGATGCCCCATCTCGGTTTGCGTCGAGCGGAGAAACTTGCGCCGCACGGGCGTGTTATAAAACAATTGTCTGACTTCGATCGTGGTGCCGATCGGCGACGCGCACGGGCTGAGGTCAATCGGGCCGCCGCCGGCAGTCTCCAATTGCGCGCCGGCTTGCGACGCCGCAGTCCGGCTGCGGAGCACCAGGCGGCTGACGGAGGCGATCGACGCCAGAGCTTCACCGCGAAAGCCTAAAGTCTGCACCCGAAACAGGTCGTCGGCCTCCCGGATTTTGCTGGTGGCGTGGCTGGCTACGGCCAATGAAAGTTCATCGGCTTCAATGCCGAAGCCGTCGTCGCTGACGCGCACCAGCTCCAGCCCCCCCTGCTCGACCGACACGTCGATTCGCATCGCGCCCGCGTCGATCGAGTTTTCCATGAGCTCTTTGACGACGCTGGCCGGCCGCTCGATCACTTCGCCGGCGGCGATCTTGTTGACCAGGTTCGCTGAAAGGACTTGGATCGTGCTCATCAAACATCCGTGCGAGTTCAGAGTTGGTATTCCTTGATCTTGCGGTACAACGTCCGCTGGCCGATACCCAACAGGGCCGCGGCGGCTTCGCGATTGCCGCCGGTCTGCTCCAGGGTCTCGGCAATGAACAAGCGTTCGACCTCTGCCAGCGGCCTGCCCACCAGCGCCGCCAGGTTGCCGCCATGTGCCTCTTCGGCCGCGTCAGTGGAGCCACCCAACTCGCTGGGCAGATCGTCGACGTCGAGCACGTTATCGTAATCGACGACGATCATGCTTTCGACCACGTTGCGCAATTGCCGCACGTTACCCGGCCAGTCAAAGGCCATCAATCGCCGCCGAGCCGCGGCCGTCATGCTTTGTACGTTCTTGTGGTGCCGTTTGGCAAACAACTTCACGAAGTGCTCGATCAACAGCGGAATGTCCTGGCTGCGATCCGCCAGTCGGGGAAGGTCGATGGTCACGACCTTGAGCCGGTGATACAGGTCACTGCGGAACGTGCCGGCGGTGATCGAGTCTTCCAGATTGCGGTTGGTGGCCGAGATGATGCGCACGTTGACGCGAACGGCCTCGTTCGATCCGACGCGCGTGATCTCGTTGTTTTCCAAGACGCGCAGAAGCTTGATCTGCGTGGCGATGGGCATGTCGCCAACTTCATCCAGAAACAGCGTGCCGCCGTGTGCGTATTCGAATTTGCCGACCCGGTCGTTCGAGGCGTCGGTGAAGGCGCCCCGCACGTGGCCGAACAGCTCGCTCTCCAGGATGTTCTCGCTCAGCGCCGCGCAGTTGAGCGCCACGAACGGCTTACCTTTGCGAGGGCTGTTTTGATGAATGGCCTGCGCGACAAGCTCTTTGCCGGTGCCAGTCGCCCCCTGGATGAGCACGCTGGCGTCGGTGGGGGCGATGCGCTTGAGGCGGTCGATCACATCGTGCATTTGAGGGCTGGAGCCGACGACTCCCTCAAAGCCAAATCGCTCGTCGAGTCGGCGATTGAGCTCGGCGTTTTGCCGCCGCAGGCGCAGACTGGCCGAGGCCTTCTCGGTCACTGCCCGCAATTGGCTGAGGTCGAGCGGTTTGAGCAGGTAATTAAACGCCCCCTGCTGCATGGCCGTGACGGCCGAGGGAACGCTGCCGTGACCGGTGACCAGGATCACTTCGGCGTCGGGCAGTTTGTCCTTGGTGATACCCAGGATCTGCAGGCCGTCAACGTCGTTCATCACCAGATCCGTAATCACGACGTCGAAGGCCTCTTGCTCGATGAGCTTCACGCCCTGCGGTCCGCTGGTTGCGACCGTGCAGTCGTATCCGACGCGCTGGAGGCTTTCGGCGACAGCCTGGGCATGGGCGGCCTCGTTGTCGACGATCAGGACGCGAATAGGAGCACTTTCGTCGCTCCCGCGTTGGCTTACTACGGCGCTTGCCATGCCGCCGATAATACCGCAACGAGGCTGGAGACGGTAGGCTGTGGACCGGAGGCCGCGGAATAACGAACTAAGTGCGAGGGCAACCTCAACGACACGGCATCGTCGGATGTGACGTCGTGGATTTCGCCCGAGCGATCAGGCGTATTCCCGAATTCTGACGGCCTATCGACGGTTGGCTCTCGCCTCAGACTCCCGCGGCGGTCAACCTGGCGGGCAGCGGCAGCTCGATGGTGAACTTCGTGCCGTGGCCCACCTGGCTCTGCACGGAGATGCGGCCGCCGTGCGCTTCGATGATCTTGCGGGTAGTGGGTAAGCCCAGTCCGGATCCGCCGGGCCTGGTCGAGAAGAACGTGTCGAAGATTTGCGAGCTCGTTTTATCATCCATCCCGCAGCCGGTGTCGATCAGCTCCAGCGCCACGCCGGTGGCCGTCGTCTTGGTGCGCGCCACGAGCTGTCCGCCCTGAGACATCGCCTGCAGGGCGTTGAGTACCAGATTGATCAGCGCACCGTGAAACGACTCGCGATCCAACACGACCCTGGGCAGGTCGGGATCGAGGTAGCTGACAATTTCGATGTTCGAGTCCTTGCTCTTGGGGCCAAAAAAGTCGAGCACCGATCGTACCTGCTCGTTCAGGTCGGAGGCCTCGAAGCGGACGGTGCGGACCTTGGCAAAATTCAGGAAATTGTCGAGCAGGCTTTGCAGCCGCTGGCATTCGCGTTGCACCACGGCGATCTTGGCCGCGGCGCGACGGTCGCGCGGCGTCTCGGCGTCGGCAAAGTCCTCGGCCAAGAGCTCCATGTTCAAACAGATGGTCGACAGAGGGTTCTTGATCTCGTGCGCCAGTCCGCCGGCCAGCGCCGCGATCTCGGTGTACTGCTCGACCAGCTTGCGATTGACTTCTTCGGCCGAGGGCGGGTGCGGCTGGTTCATCGTTCTGGAGGCGAGGGCGCGAAGAAACGGGGCGCGGATGCTCACGCAAGCGTGAGCATGGCACCCTGTTGTTCATGACATCCAACTATTCGGCCCGGCGTG
>CAZUPX010001320.1:0-6556 GCA_964622155.1 uncultured Planctomycetaceae bacterium
CCGACAATGGTGGCGTAGGCCATCGCTTGCGGCACGGCCACGGCGGCGACCGTGAGGCCGGCCATCGTATCCAGGGCCAACACTCGCGGCGAGTAACTGCGAAGCGAATCGAACGCGGGTACCGAGGCGAAGAAAACATCTCGCCACGATGACCGCGATGCTGGCTCGGCCGGTTTTCCTGACGATGAGCGGCTCATGCGCGACAACGGCCTGCGTGGATCGCGGTACGCGACGTGACAACTGGCTGATTCTATGTACCCGCTCGTATCGCAGCAATGTCAATGAATGCGCCGCGGTCGTTCATCACCTGCTTGACATGTGTCGGGTTTCGCGGGCCGCCGTATTGACGGTGATGAATGCACACGATTTGAACTGATTGGCCCTTCAGCATTGGGTGACGGCGAATGCGGCCCAATGGAAGCGAAGGGCGGGACCGCGGGCTGTGCGATAGGATTCAATCTCGGCTGGTCGCGATCGGGTTGCGCGCTTGCTGGTCGATGTGCGCCGCGGGTTTGGCGCGGCCCCTGGCGGCTAAACGAAGAATTGAAGTGTAGCTGACTGGGCGTCAAGTACGTCTAGCCGAAGCCTGACGCAGGCAAACCCTTTATGCTCGCCGAAAACCAACTGCGGGAAACAGGACTTGAACCTGCACGGTATTTCTACCACTAGGCCCTCAACCTAGCGCGTCTGCCAATTTCGCCATTCCCGCGAGCTTGGAGGCTGTTTGGTTGCTTCGCGCAATGTGCGATGCACCGCTTTCGAGTCTACGGGTTTTAAGGCATGAGTCAAGGCGGGCGGCATGAGGTTGCGGCCAGCGCCGACTACGATCGGCGGCGGCGACGAATGATCAGTGCCACGCGATCTGCGCCGTCAATTCCCGGCTGTCTCGAAATGACATCGAGCGCCGCGTCGACGAGCTCCCGCGCGGCGGCATTGGCTCGCGAGCTCATTGCCGCAGCCAATTGATCGTCGAGTTCGCGAAGCTTGATCTCGTTCGAATCGCCGAGCCAACTGATGCCGTACACGACAAGGCACTCTCCCCCGGCCATGGAATGTCGTATCTGGTCGGTACGCAACTCTTCGTCGGAACCGAGCGCGGGCGCGAGCTTCGACAGCGCATGATGGCTATCGCCACGCAGAGCCAGCACGCGGATTGGGCCGGCGGCGACCAGCGAACATGCGGCAGCGCCTGGGTCCAGAACGGTCGCAAACATGCCCGCACGCCGTCTACCGCTTGAGGTGGTCCACAGAGTCGCGTTGATCCGCTTCAGTAGTTCGGCTGGCTGAGTCATTTCGCGTCCGCATGCGCGGCTGGCGGCTCGTGCGGCGGCGGCGGTGAGTGCTCCGCTCAGCCCGCGTTCAGCAGCGTCGCCGACGACGATTGCCAGTCGGCCGTCATCATCCGCAGCGAACCAGTCGTAGAACGTGGCGCCTGGAAGGCTGGTATGAACGGCCTTGGCGGCAATCTCCCAGCCCTCGACGTATGGCGCGGCTGCGGGCAACTCATCGCTTGGCGAATCGTCAACGAGAGCCAGTTGCTTGACCTGGTTGCGGGCCGCCAGCGCTTCGCCGACAAGTGCCTCGCGCTCCAATTCGGCCGCGATGCGGCCTGCCACGACTTCGAGGATGTTGGTTTGTGGATCGCTAAAATCGCGCGGCTGCTGTGCAAAAGCCCACAGCGTGCCCAGCGGCATTGACTGGCTCAGTACGGGCACGCACACGCACGCGGCGTAGCCAACCTCTGGTACCTTCCAATAGCTGTACAGCCGCTCGTCGTTGGTCACCACGGCGTGCCCCAGCAAGGCTTCGAGATCGGCCAGCGCGCCGCGCAGCTCTCGTGCGGGCTCGGTCATTCGTTGTCGCGGCAGTCCCCATGAAGCGCGCAGCTTCAACTCGGTGGTGGCAGCGTCGAGCAAGTAGAGGGCTGCCGCCTCACAACCGATCGCTTGAGCGCCGGCCCGCAGCACGGCCTCTAGCCGCGCGGCCATGGAGGGCGAATCGTCATCGTGCTCGCGCACGATCACCGGAACACCGGAGGCCAGCTCCGCTTCGCGATGCGCCAGGGCGTGGCGCGTCGCAAGCAGCTCACTCCACAACTTGCCCACCGCGCCGGCAAGTTGCGCGGCGTGCTCCAACGAAATGGGCGATGTCTGACCGGGCGAACGCTTTCCACTTGAAAGAAGCCTGATGTGCCCGGGAGAGTTTCCGACGCCCGGGTTGACCGGGGCGGACCACATCAGGCTCGTTTTTTTAGTGGGCACAGCGCCCGCGGCCACCTCCAACTGCCAACCGGTTGCTTGCACGAACGCCTTGCAAGCGTCGGCGATGCCGGCTAGATCCTCGCTGGCCGCGTGGGTGTCTGCGCTAGTATCGGTAACCAGCTTCAGATAACTGGGGATTTGTTTTATCAAGTTCGGCACGAATCGGACTCAAGGAAACCATAAGTCCTTTCCATGACGCGCCGCCCAGCGATGCACACCAGGCAGGAATGGCAGTGTGACAGCTAGCTGGCACAGTTTCGCCAATCCTCAAACTCATCCATGAGCGGCAAAGTTTACATCGGCACTTCACCGCGACGGCTGAAGCGGCATTTTTCCAGAGTCGTGATGCCAACCGCCAAGTCCGGATCGACCGGCACTTGCGCGCGCCTGGTGGCGTCGGCAAACTCCGCACAACTGGTCGGTCTACACGGTCACTGACGCCAGCCGGCCTCACTGAGACCGGCTACAGTTTGAGTTCGGCCGAGCGCTCGCGGGAAGGCGCGGCTGGCGAAAGGTCCGCGCACACGCATTCCAACAGCGCCAGCGTGGCGCGCTTGTCGGGCATGGGATAGCCGCGCCCCAAGTCGGGATCGCTGTGAATCGCCGGCCGCAGATTCGGCAGACCCACGCAACTGGGACAGCCGTCTTCGCACGGGCACTCGCGCACCATGTCGTACGCGATGGCCAGCACCAGTTCGAAGTGTGCGAAACCCTTCTCGCAGTATCCGAGTCCGCCGGGATAGCGATCGTAGAGGATCATGGTCGTGCGGCCCAGGTTCTTGCTGTCGACGACTCCGCCCAGGTCGCGGCTGTCGCACATGGCGACCATCGGCAACGCCACGACGGCCAGGTTACGCAGCCCGACCATGCCTTCGCTTGTGCGGTGGCCAGCCGCGCGCATCCGCTGCCGCAATGCGTCATCCGGCGCCAGCCACACGGCAGTGGTCGATAGCGTCTGCGGTGGAATGTCGACCGGCCCCTGCCCGATGTTTTCGCGCGTGCCGAACTTGATTTTTTTGAACGCCACGGTCTGCCACGTGACATCGACCTCGCCGTAGGCCAAGGTCGGTCCGCTGCCCACACCAGCCCGAAGCGCAAGCGAGGATCGGTCATCATGCAACCCTCGCTCGCGCTTCGGGCTAGTGTTTCGATCCATCGATCTCTGGGTGCGCGATCGCTTGATGACCACGCTGCTGTCGAGTACGGCTTGGGTGTAATAGTCCATCTCGTGCCGTTCGACGTACGCGACTTTGCCTTCCAGATCAAGCTCGCGCACGAAGTACGACTGGCCGTTGTGGAGGTACACGGCTTGCGAATAAACCAACTCGGGTGCACTGATGGCGTCGACGTTGGCGATCACTTCGTGGTTGGGTTTGACGTCGACATTTCCTTGGGTGGCACCGGCGTGTCGCCCGTGTCCTTGCACTTCCACTGGCGAAACGCCAGTGACACCGTCAGACACGCGAGTGCCACGCTGCCCTTTACGCAGCACGATCGAAAATGTATTGTCGCTCATATGGCGCAAGCTGACGCGCGTCGCTGGATTCTGGCTTCCGGAAAAGTAAAACTGCCCGCCGACTTCGGACAACTGATGAGCGTCGCAAAGCACGCCGGCCACCGGCATGGCCAGCGCACCAAAACGGTCGATGTCCGCTGCCGACAGCGGTAGCTCGAAGGCCGCCGCCTGCAAGTGATTGGCCAGCACATAGGGATTCTCCGGATCGACCACCGCGTGTTCGGGCGACTGGGCGAAAAAATACTCCGGATGCCGGGCCAGGTACTGATCGACTGGGTCGTTTCCGGCCAACAGCAGTGCCAGGCTTTCCTCGTGTCGCCGGCCGCTGCGGCCCGCCTGCTGCCAGGTGCTGGCGATCGTGCCGGGATAACCGGCCAACAGCGCCACGTCGAGCGAGCCTATGTCGACACCGAGTTCCAGCGCGTTGGTGGCTGCCACGCCACGCAGCGTGCCATCAAAAAGCTGCGATTCGATTTCGCGACGCTCGATCGGCAGATAGCCGCCGCGATACGCCCGCACCTGATCGGCCAGTTTTGAGTGCCGCGCCGTGAGCTCTTCCTGCACGTAGCGGTGCACGAGCTCCGCAGCCTGCCGAGTGCGCGTAAATGTGAGAGCCTGAGCGCCGGCCAGCATGGCCTCGACCATCAGCACCACGGCATCGTCGGCCGGACTGCGCCGCGCCAATTGATCGAACCGGCCATTCGGCTGTTCGTAATCGAGTGGCGCCGGGTTCCACAGGCCGAAGTATTTTCGCCCGCGAGGTGCGCCGTCATCGTCGACCACTGACACCTCACGGCCTAGTAGTCGCCCTGCCAGCTCGCCGGGATTAGCGATCGTGGCGCTGGCGGCCAGAAAGACCGGCCGTGAACCATAGTGCTCGCAAATGCGGCTCAAGCGCCGCAGCACGCAAGCCACATTGGCCCCCAGGATGCCGCGATAGGTGTGAATCTCATCGACCACGACATACCGCAAGCTCTCGAAGAACCGACTCCACTTGGGGTGGTACGGCAGGATCGAGGCGTGCAGCATGTCGGGATTCGACAGCACCAGATGAGCCTCGGCCTGAATGCGCCGCCGCTGCGAGGTGGGTGTGTCGCCGTCGAACACACCGGTGCGAATCGCGTCGCGTGCCCGCGGACTTTCGGCCAGCAACTCGAGCAAGCCCTTGTGCTGATCCTGGGCCAGTGCCTTGGTGGGGAACAGGTACAGCGCACGGGCGTCGGGCACATTGAGTGCCGTTTCCAGGATTGGCAGGTTGTAACATAGCGTTTTGCCGCTGGCCGTTCCGGTCACTACGACCACGTCGCGCCCGGCACGCACCAGTTCCAGCGCCGCGACCTGATGCGAATACAACTGCTCGATGCCGCGCGCCGCCAGCAGCTCCACGAGCGCGGCGGGCAGGGGCGTCGACGGCTCTACAAACCGTCCGGGCCGCTCGGGCAAGATCTCGACGTGCTCCAATTGCCCGCGATAAAAGTCGAGATGTTGGATCCGTTCCAGAAACGCGGCGACATCCATGGCCGTGGGTTCCTGCGAGGCGACGTGGTACTAAACAGATGTCTAGTATAGAGACTTTGGCGGTGGCTGCCAACAGGAATAGGTAACAGCGGACAGGAGACAGTCGGAGAGACCTGTGGCTTGCCGTATTCTGTGGCTGGCCTCTGTGAGGCAGGCAGCATCAAACTGCACTTCGCCGGCCTCACAGAGGCCAGCCACAGACCGCTCAATTACCGCGCTGCCGCTCGCCGCGAAATCGGATAATGTTCGCCGCCCAGGTGCAGCGTAAAGCCCGAGATCTCGCCCGATTCCTTCGCTTTGAACGTCACCGTGCCCGCAGTCCATCGCAACGCGAATTCGGTGTGCGACATCGGCACGAGGTCGATGACCTGTTTGGTCTTCATGTGCAGTCGAAGCTGGTTTCCTTCGAGCTCGATCGTGCCAACCTCGCCGAGAATACTTGTGTAGGCGCCTGTGAACGGCCGCAATTGTTCGGGCGTCAACTCGACAAACTTTCGCTCCGGCTGGACTGGAGGATCGGAGTCCTCACGAAGCTCGCGCAGCCAGATATTGCGAAATCGCACCGGGCTGCGATGGTCTTGCAGCGACAGCGGTAGCTTGTCGGCGTGCGAGGTGTAAGGGAGATTCTGAAGCCAGGTGGTCGGCCCCCACAGTTCGACGTTGTCCTGCACCAGCATGCCATTGTGCATGACCGTTATTCGCGCGGCGCGCAGCAGCGTTCCATCCGCATTAAAGCGCGGACGGCGAAACACGATGTCATAGCTCTGCCACTCGCCGGGCGGCAAGCAGGCGTTGACCATTGGAGGGTATTGTCCGTAGATGGCCGCGGCCTGCCCGTCGGGATAGGTGTCGTTCTCGTACGAGTCCACGACCTGCACTTCATACAGTCCCATCAAAAAAACGCCACTATTGCCGCGATCCTGGCCGCGACCGGTGGCTGGCGCAGGCGTGGCCCATTCGACGTGGAGCTGCACGTCTCCAAACCGCTCGGCGGAAAACAAGTAGCCGCTATTCGGAACCGACTCCATGTATCCATCTCGGGCCTTCCATTTTGCCGGCCCGCCTTCGGCGTCACGCCACTTCAAAAGATCGGTGCCGTCGAACAGCACCACGGCATCTGACGGCGGCGGCACCGGCAGAGATAGTTTGGCCGGCGTGACGACTTTGGGACGCTGTCGCTGCATGTCGTGGGCCAGCCACCGCGTCGGTGCTGGTTCGGCGGCAATTGTCGACAGCCCGAACAACAGCACAGCCATGCACG
>CAZUPX010001321.1:0-4555 GCA_964622155.1 uncultured Planctomycetaceae bacterium
CTCTACGGCATGACAACATGGGGTGACCTGTTTTCGCCGCGTCAGGCACTGGGACTGGTGGCCATCGTCAAACTCATCCAGCAGGTCGCCCCCAACGAACCGGATCCGTCGTTTCGGAGTGCGATTCAAACGTGCCTCGCCCTAGCAATGGATAGATGCGCGGATAAATGCGCAAGTCTGGTTGTTTGGGACAACACTCGCGACATGGCGACACATGTTTTCGGACGACAGGCGTTGCCGATGATTTGGGATTACGCAGAGGTCAATCTTCTCTCCGACAACGGTTGGAATGGTGCTGCGGCATGGGTGTTGCGAGTAATCGAATCGATTGCGGATGCGAAGTTACCCGAAGGTGCGACAGCGCTTGCTTCTGCGACAAGTCATCCCTTACCCGATGACGCCGTTGACGCGGTCGTGACCGATCCGCCGTATTACGCCGCTATTCCATACGCTGACTTATCCGATTTTTTCTATTCATGGCTAAAGCGGAGTATTGGTCATTTGCATCCCGAGTTGTTTAAGGGAGAGCTCAGCCCGAAGGACGATGAGTGCGTCTCGCTTTCACATCGCGCTGCGATGTACCGCCATAAAGACAGCCAGTGGTTCGAGCAGACTATGGCGCAAGCTTGTGCTGAAAGTCGGCGAATTGCCAAACCGTCGGGAATCAGCGTCTTCGTTTTCGCGAACAAGGAGACGGCGGGGTGGGAGGCTATGCTTGGAGCGCTTATAAGCTCTGGTTGGATCATCACAGCCTCGTGGCCAGTCGACACTGAAATGGGGAATCGCCTTCGGGCACAAAACTCCGCAGCCCTTGCGTCCTCGGTCCACATCGTTTGTCGCCCGCGCGAGAACGAAATTGGTAATGTGCGCAACGAAGTCGGGGAATGGCGTGACGTCCTCGGATCGCTTCCGACGCGAATTCACGAGTGGATGCCGCGACTCGCACAAGAAGGAGTCGTCGGCGCCGATGCCATATTTGCCTGTCTGGGGCCAGCGCTCGAAATCTTCAGTCGATACAGCCGCGTCGAAAAGGCCAGCGGCGAGGCTGTTCCTCTGCGGGAATACCTGGAGCAGGTTTGGGCAGCTGTTTCGACGGAAGCCCTGTCACTGATCTTCCAAGACGCCGACGCCGTTGGACTAGAGCCCGATGCTCGGCTGACCGCAATGTGGCTGTGGACGCTCGGCGGTGGATCGCCGACTACCAATGGGAAGGTCTCTCCATCCGAATCATCGCCCAATGACGGCGCGGAGGCGGACGTCTCCGGCGACGAGGAAGGATCGACGAAGTCCAAAACAACTGGAGGCTTTACGCTGGAGTTCGATGCGGCCAGAAAAATTGCCCAAGGGTTGGGCATTCATCTGGAACGCAGTGAGTCGATCGTCGAGGTCAAAGGAGACAAGGCCCGTCTACTGCCGGTGAGCGAGCGGACGAGGTATCTATTCGGCAAGAGCGACGAAACGACGGCGCCCGCGCGTGGCAAGAAAACGGCGGCCAAGCAGCGCTCGCTTTTCGAGGAGCTCGACACCATCGTGGCCGAAACAGACGGGAAGAGAGGAAATGCTGGGCTTAAGCCATCGCCAGGCGAAACGGTGCTCGACCGCGTGCATCAGTCCATGATCCTGTTCGCCGCCGGCCGAGGTGATGCGCTGCGTCGATTTCTCGTCGAAGACGGCGCCGGCACCGACGCCCGCTTCTGGAAACTGGCCCAATCCCTATCCGCCCTCTACCCCACCGGCACTGACGAAAAGCGCTGGGTCGACGGCGTGCTGGCCCGAAAGAAGGGGCTGGGACTCTGATAAATGACAACCGGCCGTTTTCAACCGTGGCGTGATATGTTCCTGAGCGTCGTTCAGGACCAGGCGACCGCCGCGCCTCTCAAGAGCGCATCGCTCGCGGAGGACCTGAAGAGCTGGACAACCTGTCTGACGTCGGCCGTTGCGACCTCGTGCAGATTGCTCGGTTGGCGCCCAGCGGCCAAGGGCCATCGATTCGAGGACCATCCGCAGTCGGGACAGGAGTATCTCGGGATCGACGTCATGGCCTTTGACTCGCCGGCCCCCTCGGGTCGATGGCGGTTGCCTCTGGCCGTGTTCGAACTGGAGAATCAGCGCTCAGACGATCGCGTAGCCTATTCGCTTTGGAAAGTGCTTTGCTTGCGTGCCGACCTGCGTGTCGTGTTTGCATTTCGGCGCGACCGGGAGGAAAGCCGCAACTCTGTCGATGCTGTCTGTCGTGACGTGGTTGGCAGTTTGTCGCCCTCGGAGCGCATGGCGCTGGCTGGAGAAACCGCGATAGTGATTGGCAACCGAGGTGACGGCGAAACGTTTCCCTGGGGCTATTTCAAGTGGTGGCTGCTCGACACCAATCTCGGGCGATTCGATAAAGTGTGAGCCGGCCGTCTGCGGCTTCGAGGAAAGATCAATGTCCAAACTCAAACCTTGGTATCAGGTCGTTACGCCGCGCGAGGATTTGCGCGAGAACCGTCCGATGGATGCGTCGGAGTTTGCCGTCCATTTGGATCATATTCGCCTGAAACGGGAGAATGTATCGGCGGACTACGTCGACCCGGCGAGGTTCTTCGAGCGGACCTATCTGACGGAAAGCCTGTTGGAGCTGGGTTCACAGGCGGTGCGGCGACTGTCGGGCATGCAGGTCGAGACCTCGGCCGTGTTCAACATGGCCACGCAGTTCGGCGGCGGCAAAACGCATGCCCTGGCCACGCTCTATCACCTGGCGACGAGCGGCGAGAAGGCCAAGGCCTGGAAGGGCGTCGATCGCATTTTGCAGAAAGCGGGGGTTTCCAGCATACCCAAAGCCGATGTGGCCGTTTTCGTCGGCACCGAGTTCGATGTGTTTCAAGGTCGTGGCGGCAGCGATGGCACGCCGCAGCGAAAGACGCCGTGGGCCGAGATCGCCTGGCAACTGTGTGGCGAGAAGGGGCTGGCGGCAGTCGCCGAGCACGATGCCAAAGCCGTGGCCCCGGCCGGCGACACCCTGAGAGCGATGCTGCCCACTGGGCCGACGCTCATCCTGATGGATGAGCTGCTGAACTACGTCAGCCGCGGCCGCAGCATCGGCCTGCGCGATCAGTTCTTCAACTTTCTCCAGAATCTCTCGGAAGAGGCTCGGGCTCGGAACAACATGGTGCTGTGTGTTTCGATACCGGCCTCCGAGTTGGAGATGAACCCGGACGACCAGCGTGATCACGACGCACTCAAGAAAATGCTCGACCGGGTGGGCAAGGCGATCATGATGTCGGCCGAAACGGAGATTGCCGAGATCATCCGTCGGCGGCTGTTTGAGTGGGGCGGCATGTCAGACGACGCCCGCAAGACGGCGGCAGAGTATGCCGAATGGGCCGTCGAGCATGCCCAGGAGTTAAGCGGATTCGATCCCAACACGGCCTTGGAAACCTTCCAGGCGTGCTACCCGTTCCATCCGTCGGTGCTGTCGGTCTTCGAACGGAAGTGGCAAAGCTTGCCCCGGTTTCAGCGGACGCGTGGGGTGCTGCGACTGCTGGCATTGTGGGTGGCCCACGCCTATCAAGAAGAGCATCGCAAAGCTATGCGCGAGCCATTGATCACGCTCGGCTCGGCGCCGTTGGAGAACGCTCTTTTCCGCTCAGCATTGTTCGAACAACTGGGGTCCAACGACCTTGAGATTCCGGTTGCCACAGACATCGCGGGCAAGAAGGACGCTCATGCCTTGCGGTTGGACCGCGAGGCTCCCGAAGCGATCAAGAGAGCCAGCCTGCACCGGAAAGTGGCGTCGACGATTTTCTTTGAGTCCAACGGTGGCATGAGCCAGTCGAGGGCCGAAGCGGCACTGCCCGAGATTCGCATGGGAGTCGGCAGCCCGGAATTGAATTTGGTCGACGTTGACAATGTGTTGGAGGGGCTTGTCAGCAATTGTTACTACCTGAATTGGGATCGGAACCGTTATCGGTTTGGGCTGACGCCCAATTTGAATCAGATTCTGGTCGCGCGCCGCGGCGCGGTGCAGCCCAAGGAGATCAACGAACGAATCAACAAGCATACGCAGGAGATATTCAACGAGGGCAACAAGGAGCTCGATCGGCGGTTTTTTCCAGAACGCAGCAACGACGTATCCAATCGGCCTGTCTTGACGCTGGTGGTGCTAAGCCTCGAACAAATTGCGGGCGGCAAAGCCACAGACCAATTGATGGAATCGATCGTGCGCGATTGCGGCAGCTCGGGGCGCACCTACAAGTCGGCGTTGATTTTTGCCGTGTCGGATTCCGCCGACGCCATTCGCGAAGCTGCCCGCGACCTGTTGGCTTGGGAGGCGATCGACGAGGATTCGGACACCAAGAAGCGGCTCGACGAAGCACAGAACCGGCTGTTGACCCGCAGCTTCGGCCGGGCCAAGGCGGATCTCAAGGAAGCGATCTGGCGAGCCTATCGATACGTGTACCTTCTGGGCAAAGATAACAAGCTGCGGCAGATCGACCTGGGCCAAATTACCTCCAGCATGGCCGGCAGCCTCGTTGAGCTCTATCTCAACGAACTGGGCCGGACGGATGAAATTACATCG
>CAZUPX010001322.1:0-5844 GCA_964622155.1 uncultured Planctomycetaceae bacterium
GGGAGGGTTCGGACAAAACGGGGAATTCGGCGGCTGCAAGGCTGAATGGTTGAGTCGCGGCCGAGCTCACAAACGCCAGCTACAGCCGATAAGTGCCGTTAGTCTGCGGCCAGGCCCCTAAGTCGGATTCGAGGTGTACAGCCGGCCGATCCACTCGGCGACCAATGCCGGCTTCTGGGCCCCCTCCAGCTCAACCGTCACGTCCCAAATGACCTGCACGCCGCCGGGAATGTCCTCAATACTCTTCAGTACGCTGTGCGAGCGAATGCGCGAGCCCGTGCGGACCGGATTGGGAAACCGCAACCGGTTGAGACCGTACTTGATCGACATCTTGTGAGCGCCCTGCAGCCGAATCGATCCGGCGTGCAGGTGACTCAACAGCGAAAGGGTCAAGAACCCATGCGCGATGGTCGTGCCAAAGGGGCTCTCGCGGGCTGCCCGCTCGACGTCGGTATGAATCCATTGCTGGTCGCCTGTGACATGGGCAAATCCGTCGATCATCGGTTGTGTGACTTCGATCCAATCGCTCGTGCCGACCTCCTGGCCAATCAGGGTCCGCAGTTGTTCGACTCCCTCGATCGTGCGTGGGGACATGGCGTTATTCCTCTCGACCGTTGCTGCAAACGTCGGGTTGTTGCGTCGCAGCTAAGGATGGCAGCCCTCGACGGCGCGGTCAATCACCTGGAATCAGTTTCGCGTTGGATCTGTACGCGGTGTCAGCGAGGCCGGCCGGGCCGTGAACGAGGTTCCAGCGCCGCTGCCGGGATCACAGGCCCCAGCCACAGCAGGCGACCAAGTCTTGACGCGGCAGGTGCTATCGTGGCGGTGACATCGGCCGCAAATCCTTGAAAATGGCCTCCTGGGACGGCAAATTCAATCTTTATCCATGGCGCGACCGCGTGTACACTCTGGCCCGCACTCGTCCCGGCAGGAAGCCAACACGGACGATGCCGATTCAACTCGAATCGAACGAATGCCCGGCAACAAGGAGGTTGCGAAGCATGACCGTCTCACCGGATCCGCAAACTATTCGCGACATCGTACACCGCACGTTTCTGGAACTGGATGTCGCTGAGGAAAGCCTGATCGACTTGGACGAGCGGCTGCTGCTCGATGACGGGCGTTACGTGGCTCGCAGCTACTGGGTCGAGGACTACCTGGCCATGTGGATGATCGACGTGGGGCTCGTGCAGTTCTACGACGGCGACGGCAACATGTTGCGAACGGTAAATCTGTTCGAAGCGCTCGAACTGCAGCGCATGGCCGCCTGAGTGCTCCGCTAGTTCATCCGCGGGTCGCTGGGCGCATGCTTGATGTGCAGTGCCGAGCGCCAGGCCGCGTCGGCCACGTGCCGGCTGGCGCGAAGCCACAGTTCGTCTTCGTGTTGGAAGACGTGCTCGCAAGCGGCCGGCATGACCGACCACGACCCGCGCGCGATCTCGGCCTCCAACTGACCCGCCTCCCAGCCCGCGTACCCGGCAAAGAATCGCACCGGCGAGTCGTCGGTCTCGCTCGCCAGCCGCTCGAGCTTGTCTTTGCCGGCCGAAAAGTACAGGCCCGGCATCACCTCGATCTCGAGAAGAAACTCGCGCGTGTGCAGCGCCACCAGCGGACCTTCGCACGGCCCGCCCAGAAACAGCGCGCAATCGCGGTGGCAGGGCACCTGGCTGACATTTTCCCAGGTATCCTTGAGCAGCGCGTTGGTCCGCTTGTTGAGGATCAGTCCCAGCGCGCCTTCCTCGTTGTGCCGCACCAGCAGCACGACCGAGTGCGAAAAAGGTTCAGCCAACTCGGGCCTGGCAATCAACAGGTGTGCGCACAACGAGGTCACAGTCGCGGGCCGCCGAGCAACTTTGAGGGTCGGATTGTATTCGCGCCCAGGAACTGCGTCCCGGGAATCGATTCGTCGATGCCATTCATCCTAAGGCGCGACCGAGAGGAATTAAAGATCGTCAGCCTGTGCGCGTCCCTGACGCCACAGCAACCAGGCCGTAGGCGCCATGACCAGGCAAGTTCCCGCTAGCGTGACCGCGTTGAATGTGTGACCGAGGACGAACACGTCCAACAGCATGGCAAATCCTGCTTGCGACAGTGCGACGACCGAAATCTTGGCTGGCGGGCCGGCGGTAAATGCCTTGGTGAGGAACACCTGGCCGACCGTGGCGCAGGCTCCCACGCCCAACAGCATTGCCAGCGACCGGGGATCAAACCGCGAGCTGGCCATCGCCGAGTTGGGCACAAGTAACAGCAGGGCGACACAAACGGCTGTTGCCACGCCGGAAAAGTGGACGACGATTGCCAGCGGATCAATGCCCTGCAGCCTGTGCAGTCCCAGCATGGCAATGGCGGTGGTTAGCGAACCGACCAACGCCAATAGTGCCGGCACCGATCCGGTCTGTTGCACGAGCTGGTCGAGCGTAAAGTGCGGGTGCTCAAGGACAACGACGCCGAGCAACCCGATGGCGATGGCAATCCAGGCCTCGAAAGTTGGCGCTTCGCCCAATAGCGGCCAGCTCAGAATCGCGACCCAGATCGGAAACACGTTGGAGAGCGTAAGGACCTCGGCGACCGGCAGATGTGCCAACGCGTAGAACACGCAGACGAGGCTGATGCTGCCGGCGATGCTGCGAATCCACAGCGTGCGGGGCCGAAGGAAGACCAGCTTGGCGCGCGACTGAAGCACGAGCAATGTGGCAAATAGCAGGGCAAGGCCGGTCCGCGCCAGGGCGACAATCTGCCAATTGCACGTCGGACCCAGCGCATGCGCCAGCGACCCCATGACGGCAAACGCCATGGCCGCGATCAGCATCCACGCGTAAGGGAGAGCCGCGCTGGGTATCAAGTCGGCGATAGTCTTCAAAAGTTCGTCGGCGGAAGAAGGGAGCAGTTTACCACAGAGGGCACGGAGATCACGGAGGGAAGTCCAATTGGGATGATTGACTGATCGTCGATTCGTCTCGGTGTTCTCCGTGTTCTCTGTGGCAAATCCCCGTTCGACCACGGCCGGAGCGGACGTAAGAACGGCACTGGCCTTTGGGCCGCCCGCTCGTCATACTCGATTATCGAGCGTCACAACAGTACACCAGGGACTTAATGCGTGACCACGTCGAGCTTGCCCAGACCGCTGCGCGGAATCATTCCGCCCATGATCACTCCGCTCGTCGACCGAGACACGCTGGACGCGCCGGGCCTCGAGCAACTCATCGAGCACCTGTTGGCCGGGGGCGTGCACGGCCTGTTTATCCTGGGCACGACCGGCGAGGCGCCCAGCTTGAGTTATCGACTGCGGCGCGAGTTGGTCGACCGCGTCTGCCGACAGGTGGCCGGCCGCGTGCCCGTGCTGGTGGGCGTGACCGACACGTCGTTCGTCGAGTCGATTAACCTTGCCCGACACTCGGCCGACACCGGAGCGCAGGCCGTCGTGTTGGCGGCCCCCTACTACTTTCCCGCGGGTCAGGCGGAACTGTTGGAGTACGTCGAAGACATCACGGCCGAGATGCCGCTCCCGGTCTTCTTGTACAACATGCCCAGCCATACCAAGCTGTCGTTCGAACTCGAAACGCTTCGCCGGGCCCTCGATCTGCCGGGCATTGTCGGGATCAAGGACAGCTCGGCACAGATGATCTACTTTCACCAGGTGCGGCGCTTGGCCGCCGCGCGGCCCGAGTTCTCGCTGCTGGTCGGTCCCGAGGAGTTGTTGGCCGAGTCGGTCCTCGCCGGGGCCCACGGCGGCGTGAATGGCGGCGCGAATCTCTTTCCACGGCTATACGTCGAACTGTACGAAGCCGCCTCCGCTCGCCAACTCGACCGCGCGGCTGAATTGCACGCGCAGGTCATGCGACTGGGCGAGACGATCTACGCGGTCGGCAAGCACCGCTCGGCATTCATCAAGGGCCTTAAATGCGCCCTATCATGCCTGGGCGTGTGCGACGATTTCATGGCCGAGCCGTTCCACCGTTTCCATGCCGCACAGCGCAAGCAAATCGAGCGCCACCTGGCCGAGTTGGGCGTCACGTCGACGAATCGCAGTCTGCGGACGGCGCGCTGACCGATGATTCGGCATCACGGATGAAGCGGATTGGGTAGGACTTCCCCGCCATTGCGAGTAAATAGTGCGAGCAGAACTTCCTTGTTCATCGCAACAGGGATCGCGTGTGCGCTGCCATCGCAAAACTCGCAGAGGAACACGTCTTTGAAATGGCCGCCCAATCCCACATTGGGATACTGCGGGTTAAAGTTCCAGTCTTCGGGCTTTGTCCATGGAACGGCATGATCGTCGTCCACCTCGACAATCGCGATCGTGCAGGAAGTGCCATCGGTGATGTCGCGTATGGTTACCCTTTGCGATCGTGGGAAGACTGTCGAATCGCCCGCGGCGGCAAGGTAGACCGTCATGCCGCCGAGTTTCTTGGATCCGGGACACCGGTACAGGCCGGGCATTTTGTCGATCAAGGTCTTGTTATGCGCACTGTCCCAGGGCTCATCGATGTGGAATTGTTTGTAAACGTTTTTGCCATCCTCGTCCTCGAGATACGGAAGCAGCATCACCCGCCAACTCAAAAGCGGCGTGCCCTTTTCATCGACGATTGACGGCGCCGGAAACCGCTTCTGCTGGTCGTGGTAGTTGTGCATGGCAAGGCCCAAGTGCTTCATTTGCTGCACGGTCTTGGCTCGCGCCTTCGCCTCGGCCTCGGGCGCTTGCTTCGGATCGGCTTGCGCCACGGTAGGAGCCTTCGTTGCTTGCTGGGGATCGGGCAGAGCCGCTGGCTGAGCACCTGCATCGGCGTTGTCGTCGCCAGCATCTCGCCGAAGATTCCAACAAGCACCGGACCTGGTTTTCTTGACATCGAAGTCCGCAGGCGGCTCTTGATCATCTTCTCTTCCATTACAGATTCTCAATGTGTCTTCTTGCAGATCGTAAATAGCCGGGGCGTTGGTCTCCCTTCCGTTTTCCTTGATTCGAATTTCCATGCGTTTTGGCAGTTTTGTCGCGTCCAATGAGTAGTTCCAATGGCCGCCGTTGTCCCAGAACGTGATCGTGTCCCCAGCGATTACAAGCTTGAATTTCCCCGATCGCCAGGCCGCTCGCTCTTCCGCGCTCGGCTCAACATTGACCTGGTCCAAGCTGGTGACGATCCACGTCCCCTGCATTGCCTTCTGGTCCAAGGCGTTTTGATCGACGTCCTGAGCCACCAGCCGCCAGGGAACAATGCCCGGTAGAGCGATGACCGCGACAATCGCGGCGGCGATCGCCAATCGGAGGGCGGAAAATGGACGTACGTGTGCCATCGTGAGGATCCTCCGTTCGAGATTCCGATACACTCCCAACACACCAGCAGCCGCTAGCGCCCAGCGCGGTTCTTCGGGCCAACGCGTGGCAACTTTTACCAGCAGGCGGCCATAGTCGGCCGGGCGGGCGACGTTGCGTTGAATCAACAATTCGTCACAAGCCGCTTCCTGCGTCTCGCTCCACCGCCGGGTCATCAGCCACACCAGCGGATGGAACCAGAACAGGCAGCAAGCAATAGTCGGCAGCCAGTTCCAGGCAAGATCGCGTCGCTTGAAATGACCCAGCTCATGCGCCAGCATCAGCCGTAGCTCGCGCTCGTTGAACTCCTGTTCGGCGCGATCCGGCAATACCACGACCTGCCGCCAAATGCCGGCCAAGAGTGGTCCGTCGGCGTGCCGTGACATGGTGAACTGCGGCAGCCGCTGAATGCAAAGCCGATCGGCCTCTTGGCGATACCAGCCTTGCAATCGCTCGCTCGGCGAACCGAGTGCCGAAGTGATAAGTCGCCGAATCGAGCCCCACTCCCGAGCGCTCGCCACGACGCAGCACACGAC
>CAZUPX010001323.1:0-13555 GCA_964622155.1 uncultured Planctomycetaceae bacterium
GTGACACGGTCGGTGAAGACGTGGAGCTGATGGTCGATGCCGGCGGCAGCGAGCAGTTCTGGCCACACGGTGTCACCTGGGCACGCGAGACGGCCAAGATGCTGGGCGACTATGGCGTGGTGTGGTTCGAAGAGGCCCTCGTGCCGGACGACGTCGAAGGGTTCAAGCAACTGCGCCAGACTTCGCCCGTGCTGGTGGCCACCGGCGAAGTGCTCACGCGGCGGCAATCGTTTCAGCCCTTCATCACGTCGCGGGCGGTCGACATCATTCAGCCCGACTTGACCAAGTGCGGCGGCTTGAGCGAGGGGCGGCGGCTGGCGTGGCTGGCGTACGATCACGGAGTGCAGCTTGTGCCGCACGGCTGGAACACGGCGATCGGAGTCGCCGCCGACCTGGCGCTGTCGGCCGCCATGCCAGTGGCTCGCTGGGTCGAGTTTCAGACCGGCGTGCCGTACATTGAGGACCTCGTCGTGCCCCGCTTTCAGCTCGACGCCGAAGGCCTGTTGCGCGTGCCAACCGGACCGGGTTTGGGAATTGAATTGAATCCCGACGCACTTGGCAAGTTTGCGCGGCGCTAGCGCCGACTCCCCTTGTGGGAGAGGGTTAGCGTGAGGGGGATGCACTGCGACAAAGCGTTGCCGGGAAACTGGGCTCAATCGTGGCGTCCCACCCTCACCCGGCTCGCCGACCAACGCTTTGCGTCGGTGCCCGTCGCCACCCTCTCCCATCGAGGGAGAGGGAGGTTGTCCGCCTCCAGCCTTCTCCTTACACCAACCCCGGCACGGCGTCGCGCTCGTCGAGCAGGTACATCGGCCGCCCGTTGTTGTCGGGGATGGTGGTCGACGGGTCGACGCCCAGGTGACCGTACAGGTTGGTGAGCACGTGGCTCGAATTCATCGACAGGCCCTTGGGAGATTCGCCGCGGGCGTCGGTTTCGCCGATGACTTGTCCCGTGTTGAAATTGCCGCCGGCCATGACGGCGAAACCCGCCCGCGGCCAGTGATCGCGACCTGCGTTGGCGTTGACGCGCGGCGTGCGTCCGAACTCGCCCCACAGGATCACCGCCACGTCGCGGTTCAATCCCCGCTCGTGCAGGTCGCTCACCAATGCCGAGAATCCCTGATCGAGCTTGGGTAGCAGGTTATCGCGTAGCGACGTGAAATTGCCGCCATGCGTGTCCCAGCCGCCGACGACCAACGTGACCACCGAGATGCCGGCTTCGACCAAGCGGCGAGCGCGCAGAAAATCTTCGTTGGCCTTTCCGTACTTCTCGCGCACCTCGGGCGATTCCTTGGCGACGTCAAACGCCTCGCGAGTTTTGGTCGACGCGACCATGTCCAAGGCTCGCACTGTGTAGGCGTCGAGTCCGGCCAGGGCCCCGCGATAGTCGATGTCGCGGCGGATCGTGTCCAGGTTGCCCAGCAGGCTCTTGCGATCGGCCAGCCGATCCAACGACACGCCGGCCACAAGCCCCAGGTTCTCCAACCCCGGGCCGGTCGGCACAAACGGCCGATGGGCCGTGCCGCAGTAGGCCGGATCTTCGGATAGCGGCTGGTTCATCAGGCTGACGTACGGGGGCAGGCCGTCGGCCCGCCCCTTCAGATAGCTGACCACCGAACCGAAAGCCGGGCGGTTGATTCGCTCGGGATAGCCGGTCCACAGTGAGTGGGCACTATGTTCCTCGACAAAGTGCAGCCCGCGAAGGACGGCCAGTTTGTCGGCGATTCTGGATTGCCGAGGCATGAACTCGCACAGGTCGATGCCCGGCACATTGGTATGGATGGGCCGGAACTCGCCGCGGAATTCGACCGGGGCGGCCGGCTTCATGTCGTACATATCGAGGTGCGAGGGCCCGCCGTGCAGGAAGACCATGATCACCGATTTGCCGGCGATCGGCGCCGCCGAACCATGAGCCTTAAGCCGCATCAGGTCGGCCAGGGTCAACCCTCCCACACCCAGCGCACCGACTTTCAGAAAATCCCGCCGAGAAATGCCATCGCAGAACCGACGCCGTTGTCCCAGAAAGGTCAACATGGCAGGCCTCCTATCGACGTGCAGTTTGGGGGGTGAGCCGCGCACGCATTGTACTCCACCAACCCATCAAAGCAAGCTGATGGGAAGGGTTTGATTCTGCCACGAGTCGGCCAAGCCGTCCGATTTCCCTCCTTTTCGAGTGGGGCCGCGCCGTGCGAGCGTCGAAGTTAATGTGTGGCAATTCGACGTACAATAGGGTAGACTTATTCGTATGGCAAATTGACGTACATACCCGTTGGAGGGCCCTCCATGTCGAGCGCGAATCCCAAGGAGGCGAGACTGAACTTTCGCCTATCCAGAGAATTGAAGGCCGTTATCGAAGAAGCGGCGACTGCAACGGGCCAGTCGGTGAGCGACTATGCGGTTGCGACACTTGTGAATTATTCCCATGCCGTGCTGCAGCAGAGCCAAACGATGGTACTTTCGAACCGTGATCGGAAGATTTTCATGGCGATGTTGGATGACTCGGACGCCAAGCCCAATCGAACCCTGAGTGAAGCCGCCAAACGCTACAAGAAGCGATTCAAATAAATGGCTCGGCCTGAATCGGTGATTGAACGGCTGGCGAACAAACATGTGCGCGCGTCATTCAATTGTGGCCGACCGATCCTGGACGATTGGCTGAAGTTCCGAGTCACCCAATTCGAAAAACGCGATTTGGCAAGAACCTACGTGGCGATTCATAAAGGCGAGGCAGCCGTTTTGGGGTATTACGCCGTCTCGAACCACCAAATCGCGTATGAAGCACTCGCAGACGACCAGGTCAAAGGTTTGCCGCGGGTCGACATTCCCGTTGTTTTGATAGGACGGCTCGCGGTTGACCAAACGGCTCAAGGTCAAGGGCTCGGAGAATCACTTCTGATAAACGCTTTGCGGCGTGCCCAGCATATCGCAGATCAAGTGGGCGTGCGTGCGGTCGAAGTCGACGCCCTCGACGAAAGCGCACGAACTTTTTATGCAAAGTACGGTTTCGCTCAGTTGGTGGATGACCCAAACCATCTTTTTCTCCCGATGCAGATTATTCGCAAGCTGAACTTGCCGCCGCTCGGCTGATGCTTAACCGGCGATTCTGCATTCCAGCCGCGGCTTCAAGAACATCCCAGTCGCGTTGTCCGCCGTGGCCGCGATCTCTTCTGGCGTGCCGGTGGCAATTACGTAGCCGCCGGCCTCGCCACCTTCGGGCCCCAGGTCGATGATCCAATCGGCGCATTTGATCACGTCCAGGTTGTGCTCGATCACCAGTACCGTATTGCCCAGGTCGACCAGGCGATTGAGCACGGCCAACAGTTTGCGGATGTCGTCGAAGTGCAGACCCGTCGTGGGCTCGTCCAGGATATATAGCGTGTTGCCGGTGTCGACCCGCGCCAGCTCGGTGGCCAGCTTGATGCGTTGCGCCTCGCCGCCAGAAAGAGTCGTCGACGACTGGCCGAGCGTCAGATAGCCCAGCCCGACTTCTTGAAAACCGGCCAACAGCCGGACGATTTGCTGGAAGTTTTTGAAAAACTCGATGGCGTCGTCGACCCGCAAGGCGAGCACGTCGGCGATCGACAGTCCGCGGTAACGCACCTCCAGTGTCTGGCGATTGAAGCGAGCGCCGCCGCACACCGGGCAGGTCACGGTCAGGTCGGGCAGAAAGTTCATCTCGATGCGGCGCGTGCCGTGACCCTGACATTGTTCGCAGCGGCCCCCTTTGACGTTGAAGCTGAAGCGTCCCGACTTATAGCCCCGCTGCCGGGCCTCACGCGTGCCGGCAAATACGCGGCGGATTTCGTCGAATACGCCGCTGCACGTGGCCGGGTTGCTGCGTCCGGTGCGGCCAATCGGCGACTGATCGACCTCGATCAACTTGTCGATCTGGCTGGCGCCTCGCAGGCTGCGATGCGGGCCTGGCTTGGGTCCAGTGCCTGTGAGCCGCCGCGTCAGTGCCTTGGCCAAGGTTTCGCCGACCAGCGAGCTCTTGCCCGACCCGCTCACGCCGGTCATGCACACCAGTGCCCCCAGCGGAATGCGAACTTCGATGTTCTTGAGGTTGTTGGTCGTCACGCCTTCGATCGCGATCGAGCGCGTCTTGGCCACGCGCCGCCGCCGCGCCGGCAGCGGAATCGACAGCTCGCCGGCCAGATAGCGTCCGGTCACCGAATCGGGATTGCGACTCACCTCGTCGGCCGTTCCCTGAGCCACGATCTGCCCGCCATGCAAACCCGCGCCGGGGCCCATGTCGATCAGGTGATCGGCCTGGCGCATGATCGCTTCGTCGTGCTCGACCACCAGCACCGTATTGCCTTGCTCCTGCAGGCCCCGAAGCGCATCGATCAGTCGCTGGTTGTCGCGCGGGTGCAATCCGATCGAAGGCTCATCGAGCACGTAGCACACGCCGACCAAACCCGATCCGATGCCGGTGGCCAGCCGCACGCGCTGCAACTCGCCGCCGCTGAGCGTATCGGCCGGCCGATCGAGCGTGAGATACTCGACGCCCACCCGTTCCAAAAAATCGAGTCGCTTGTCAATCTCGCACAGAATTGGCTGCGCCACGGGCTGGTCCTTCGCCGACAACTCGAGCCCTGAGAGCCACTCGCGGACTGGCTTGACGCTCATGGCGGTTACCTCGTGAATCGCCCGGCCGTGAAAACGGCACGCGCGCGCCTCGCCGCGCAGCCGTGCCCCGCCACACTCCTTGCAGACCACGTGTCCGCGCAGCGCCTCCAGCCGTTCGCGCCGCGCCGGCTCGAGCGACGTCACATATTCCTGCTCCAACAGCGTCAGCAGACCCAAGAACTTGCCGCCGTCACCGTGAAACAACTGCTCGCGAACCTTCGGCCTCAGTTCGGAGATTGGCGTGATCCACGTGAAGCCGGCCGAATGCATGAAAGCGCGCAGGTGCTCCTTGTGTTGTCGGACCTCGGCCGGCGTGGCGACTTTCCAGGCCGCGACCGCGCCTTCGTCGAGCGACAGGTTTTCGTCGGGCAGGACAAGCTCAGGATCGAACTGCACGCGCCAGCCCAAGCCTTCGCATAGTGGGCAAGCGCCGTACGGGCTGTTGAAGCTGAACGTGCGCGGCTCGAGCGGCTCGAAACTGATCTTGCAGTTGGGGCAGGCGTAGAGCGTGCTGTACAGCCGTTGGCGCCAGGCGTCCTTGTCGCGTGGGTCGGCGGCCGCGCCGTTGGTCCCCGGCTCCAGATAACTCACGAGCACCGCTCCTTCTCCGTGCGTCAGTGCAAGGCGCGTGCTCTCGGCCAGCCGCGAGTCGACCCCCGCGCGAATCACGATTCGGTCCACGACCGCTTCGATCTGGTGATTCTTGAGCGGGGCCAGCGTGCCGACCTGGTCGACGTCAATCACTTCGCCGTCAACTCGCACGCGAACAAAGCCCGCCTTGCGCACCGCGGCGAAGACCTCCTTGTGCTGGCCCTTGCGCCCGCGGACCAGCGGAGCCATGACCACCAGCTTTGTCCCCTCGGGCAGCCCCAGCAGGTCTTCGATGATCTGCTCGGCTGTTTGCGGGCGAATCGCCTCGCCACACTGTGGACATGCGGGCTCACCCAGCCGAGCATAAAGCAGTCGCAGGTAGTCATAAATCTCGGTGACCGTGGCCACGGTGCTGCGCGGGTTCTGGCTGCCAGCCCGTTGATCGATCGAAACCGTCGGCTCCAGTCCGTCGATCAGATCGACGTCGGGACGCTCCATCTGGTGCAGAAACTGCCTGGCGTATACCGACAGACTCTCGATGTACTGCCGCTGTCCTTCGGCAAACAGTGTGTCGAAAGCCAGCGAACTTTTACCCGAGCCGCTGGGGCCTGTGATGACCACCAGCCTGTCGCGCGGCAGGTCGAGGTCGATATTTCGCAGATTGTGAACTCGAGCCCCGCGAATGCGGATCACTGCCTCGCCGTTGGTGTCGGAGGGTGCCGCGGTGGGTGTCGACTGAGCGCCGCTGGACATTGCCTGCCTCTGTCGAGCGATTTGCATAGTGCCGCAATCTGGCAGCCTAGCACGGAAGCGAGGCCGTCGTAAAGCGCGGGAGCGAGCACGTTGGAGTCGTCGATTCGGGCGAGACTTGAAGCGTGCGATGACCATGTCCATAATGGCGTATAAGAGAATTGCCAAAAATCCCCAGGCAATCGCGGCCATGCGCGTCCGCTGTCCCCACTGCCATAGTCCGATCGAGGTCGTCGACGAAATCTCGCTCGCCAAGATCGACTGTCCCTCGTGTGGCAGCCGTTTCAGCCTGATCGGCGGCGACACGACCGAGACGTATCGCACGGACACGCATTGGCTGGGCCAATTCGAGCTCGTGCGCGAATTGGGCGTCGGCAGGTTCGGCAGCGTGTGGATGGCTCGAGACACCGAGTTGGATCGCACGGTAGCGGTCAAGATCCCACGCAAGGCGCTCTTGACGCGGGGGAAACAGAGAAGTTTTTGCGCGATGCTCGCGCGGCCGCTCAGCTTAAGCACCCCAACATTGTCAGTGTGCACGAGGTGGGCCGCGAGCACGACACAGTCTACATAGTCACGGACTACGTTGAAGGGGCCAATCTCAGAGAATGGCTCTCCGGTCAGCGGCTGTCGTTCCGAGAGGTGGCCGAGATGATCGTTAAGGTGGCCGAAGCGATTCACCATGCGCATCAGTCGGGCGTCGTCCACCGTGACGTCAAGCCAGGCAACATTATGCTCGATCGGGACCTCGAGCCGCACGTGATCGATTTTGGCATGGCGCGCCGAGAAACCGGCGAAATCACCATAACCGTCGACGGTCACATTCTGGGCACGCCCGCCTACATGTCGCCCGAGCAAGCCAGCGGCAAAGGCCACGACGCTGATCGTCGCAGCGACGTTTATTCGCTGGGGGTGATCCTGTTCGAGTTGTTGACCGGCGAATTGCCGTTTCGTGGCGAGACGCAGATGCTGCTTATGCAGATTCAGCGCGACGAACCGCCGCGGCCGCGTCGATTGAACGCCCGTATTCCGCGCGATCTGGAGACAATCACGCTCAAGTGCTTGCAGAAGGAGCCCGCCAGGCGCTATCAAACCGCTCGGCAATTGGCCGATGATCTCAAGCGTTGGCACAGCGGCAAACCGATCGTCGCCCGGCCCGTGGGCCGGATTGAACGTGGTTGGCGTTGGGTCAGGCGCAACCCGGTAGTGGCCGGACTGCTGGCAGGGATTGTTGTCTCGTCTCTAACGGGCGCGATCGTCTCAGCATATTTTGCAATTCAGGCCGAGTTGCGCGCGGAGGATGCCATCGCGCAGAAGGCGCGCGCCGACGCAAAGGCTAGCGAAGCGGAAACCAACGCCGTTCGCGCGACGGACGCAAGCTCGAAGGCAAACGAAGAAGCCCAGCGAGCAATTATCGAAGCCGAGAAGGCCCAGCAGGTCGCCCGTTTCCTGGCCAGAATGTTCGAGGAATCGGCACCTTACCACATGGGAGGGCTGCGATTCGGCGTTACTGAGAAGGCCCTGGCCAGAGGGAACCTAACGGCCCGAGAGATTCTCGATCGGGGCGCCCAACGAGTGACCGCGGAACTGCAAGATCAACCCGTGGTGCAGGCAGCCCTTATGGACACCATAGGAAATGTGTACCTCGGCATGGGCATGATTGAAAAAGCAGAGGTCCTACTGCAAGAAGCCTTCGAGTTGCGGCAAAAGCATCTTCCGCGGGAGCATCCCGATATGGCCAACAGCTGGCACAGCATTGGCGTGTTGCGGCTTGCGCAATTCCGGTTTTTGGAGAGCGCTTCCGCTGGGAAGGAAGCGCTGGCGATCCGTCGCAAACTACTGGGTGATGATCACGAACTGGTGGACGATACGCGGATGGCGCTGGCCACGGTTCTTGGTCTTTTTCTTCCGGAGGGGTTGGAAGGCGCACAGGAAGCCGTAAGGCTGTGGCGGGAGACTTTGGCATGGCGTCGTCGCCATTTGGGAAACGCACACCGCGAGACAGCCGTGGCGATGGTCGGATTAGCCGGCGCTTTGCTCAATGGGAGTGACAACGCCAACGAAGCGCCCAGGTTAGTGCTCGAAGCGACGCCCATTCTCCTGAAGGATCCCACGACGAATTCGCTGGGGATGGCAATCAGCCAACTTGTACAAGCACAGATCATGCTTGGGCTCAATCGGCGCGACGCTGTAGTCGCGGCAACTCGCAAGGCGATTGCCGCCGCCGGCGACGCCATGGACGATGACCACATATTCATGCAAGTGGTCAAGGCCATAGCGGCGACGAATCTTGCATTCGCCTCGCAATTCGATGAGGCCGAAAAGCTCTATCGGGAATGCGTAGCAACACTCCGCAAGCATAACGTGCCGCCATCGCTCTGGCTTATCTCAGTCATGCAATCCATCGCGGTGCAGTTACAGCGTGAAGATCCACTTCGTGCCGAAGCGCTTTACCGCGAGGCGATTGAGATAACAAAAGAGTCAATCGTCCGCCAGCGCGATTCCAAGGACGAGAGCCAGATAGATAACCGTGCGTTCACCGCCGCCGTGTTCGCATATGGCTCCATGCTGCGCAGGACCGGGCGAACAGAAGAAGTCGAAGCGCTGTACCGTGAATATCCTGCCGTTCGCCCGCGAGTACAAAGACCAAAGATGCGCGATCCAGTTGACTAGGTCATTGGCCGATCTCACGCAGGCGCAAGGGAAATTCAGAGAATTGCCAGTCGCAAGCATCAACATCCCCGACATCGACTCCCTTGGTAACGAACACAGCGATCATTGATAACCTCGCCCCGGACACACGCGTCCTGGCGACACTTGCTGAGTCGGAACCGAGCGCGCGTTTGCGCACGATCTTCATTGGCGTTTCCTCCGCGCTTGCCTGGCTCTTCGGCACGCTGGCGCTCATAGTCGCGCTGGCGGTGCTGGCCACGATTCCGGTGGTGCAATTGCTGAGCTTGGGCTATCTGCTCGAAGTCGGCGGACGCGTGGCGCGCACGGGTCGCGTGCGAGAAGGTCTTACTGTCGGCACCGCTAAGGCTGCCGTCCTGGGACGCATCGCCGTGGGCGTGTCGATTTTGATGGTTCCACTGTGGATCGCTTCGTCGCTGCGGTTTTCGGCGCGGCTTATTGATCCAGAAAGTCGGGCGGCGCGGGGTTGGGGCGCGGCGCTCGTGGTACTTAGCGCGCTGGTGCTGGTGCAGATCATGTCAGCCCTGTTGCGCGGCGGGAGGATTCGTCATTTTTTGTGGCCCTGGCCGATCAAGAGTCTACGACTCGCGCTAGCGCCGGACGCATATCAGCGAGCGCGCGACGGGGTGTGCGATTTTCTGATCGGACTGCGGTTGCCGTATTATTTCTGGCTGGGGCTGCGCGGATTTGTCGGGGCGGCGGCATGGCTGGTCGTGCCTGTGAGCATGCTGGCGGCGGCATCGAGGTTGCGGCCGCCCGCCGGCGCGCTGGTGGGCTTGATCGGCGGGGCGCTGATGGCTTTGGTGCTAGTTCACTTGCCGTTTTTGCAGGCGCGCTTCGCCGAGGAGCGCCGCCTGGGGGCGATGTTCGAGTTGCGGCAGTTACGGCGGCGATTCACGCGCGCTCCGCTGGCGTTTTTCATCGCGCTGGCGTTCACGCTCGTGCTGGCGTTGCCGTTGTACCTGCTCAAGATCGAGATCGTGCCGCGCGAGGCGGCCTGGCTACCGAGCTTGATGTTCGTGGTGTCGATCTTTCCCGCACGCGTGCTGACTGGCTGGGCCCTGGCGCGAGCGAACCGCCGCGAGCGACCGCGGCTTTGGCTGTGGCGGTGGACCAGCCGCCTGGCGATGTTGCCGCTGGTGGCGGCCTACGTGTTCCTGGTTTACTTCACGCAGTACCTGTCGTGGTACGGTGTGTGGAGCCTGTACGAGCAGCACGCGTTTCTGGTGCCGGCGCCGTTCTTGGGCTTGTGATGGCTGACTTCCGCGGGGCGAACATGTTTTGGAGGGGCGAGTCATGGAAACGGCCGTTCAGGTTCTTGCAATCATCCAGTTTCTCGTCATCGGCCTGTCCCACATTCTTCAACCGCGCGTGTGGGTCCAGTTTTTCCTGAACCTGCGGGAAAAAGGCGACGCTGGCGTTTTTGTCGTGGCCTTCATGAGCCTGTGGTTCGGCTCTGTCGTTGTGGCGTTCCATAACGTCTGGTCCGGCATTCCGCTGGTCCTGACTCTGATCGGCTGGGCCCAGGTCCTCAAAGCCGCCGTGTACTTCACATTTCCAGCCTTCGCTGGCCGCCGGATGCAGTTGGTCTCGCTCGAACGAGCCCACCTGTTCATCTATCCGGGTGTTGCGTTCGTGGTCCTGGCTGGACTACTCGCGTACCACGTTTTTCTTACCGCGTGAATGGACTTCCATTTGCACCGATGCGCCTGAAGATACTTTGCCACCGAGATCACCGAGCACACGGAGAAGACTGGAGATGTTCGCCCCTTCCTTGTAGCAGGCACGCGCCTGTGTGCCGTGGCAGAACCAGAGAAGGCGTCGATTTCGCGGAACAGACTGAAGATTGAAGCGGGGCCCCAGCCTACTTCTGTTTAACGGCATACGGCGTATGCCTACTACGACTCTCCTCCGTGGTCTCGGAGCCCTCGGTGGCTACCTTTTCGTCTTCAACCACGAAGACTGGCATCACTTCACGTCGGTTGGCACGACGCGTGCGGGCAGCTTGCCCTCTCGCATGTCGCGAATCGTCTGCTTGAGCTCCTCGATTTCCTCACGCAGACTCTGCAGGGCGGGCGACTCGGGTGTGGTGGTCCCATCAACCGATCGGCCGCCGTAGGTCAGTTGGACCTTGGGCTCTCGGAGTTCTTCTTCGAGAACTTTCACAACGATCGCTTCAGCTTCCTCCAGGGTCTTGCCGGCGACCTGGACTCTTCCCAGCCGCGGACCGAGAGGCAGGCTGCCGCTGTGCTCGACGACGATCGCCTTTGACCTCAGCAGGCTGACGTCCTCCGGTTCTACTTCGATCTTCACAATATCTCCCGGCTCCAGCTTGAACGGTTGGCTGGGGTCGCCGCGGCGGCGTTTCTCCTGCTGCGCGTTGGCGCCGTCCGATTGTTGCTGTTCCGCCCTGATCCTCGTGAGCCACTCGTTCTTCGCCCGTTCCGCGTCGAGACGTGCTTTGAGGAGTTGATCGTCTGCATCGCGCAATCGGCCTTGGATGGCTTCAATCTCTTTTCGCAAATCCCTGACGCGCTCTGTTTCAAGATTTTGTTGCGCCTCTTCGAGTTCCTGTTTTAACTCTTTGACGCGTTCTGAGTTGGGTGCGCGCTCGAGCTCGGCCGCAAGCTCTTGACGCAGCTTTTCATACTTTTTCCCAAGTGTGTCAATCAGTTTGTCGAGATACGCCCCTTTCTTCATTTCAACGATCTTCGGCCGCAATTTCGCTTTGGCCTGCTCAAGCATTTCTTCAAGCGCCGCAATTCGACGTTTCAACTCGTCCTTGTTCGCCGTCGGTATTTGCAAAGCCGCGCGCGTCTCCAACAATCTCTGCGTCATGCGTGCGATTTCCGGATCTTTGAGCATCTCCCTCGCGATTTCGGAATCAGGAATAGAACTCTTTGCGGATTGTTCGCCGTCGGGACGCGGCTTGGCCTCCCCCTTCTCTGCCTCAGGGTCGATCACAATGGCGCCTGCCTCAATCGGTGCTTTCGTTTCAGGCTCGGCCTCGCGAGGCGGAGTCAGGGAAGGTTGAAGCAGCTGCTGCGGCGCGTACGGATTTGTGGCTCCGTAGGGCTGTGGGGTCGGTCCATCAGGCGCCTTGGGCGACGGTTGTAACGCAGGTGCTTTCGGCGCCACGAACGGCGCCGATGGATCGACCCGCGGACCGGCGTTAGGAATCAGCTCGATGGTGTACGGCACCGACTTCGGACGGACGTCCGGTGACTCGTTTAATTCCGCTTCGGGTCCGTACGTCACAAAGGCGGGCGTTGGCGTCGAGTCGCTTGCATTCTTTGTGGGCGTCGCTTCCTCGCGCGCGGCAATCGTTCCCACCGCGGCCAGTAGCACAACGGCGATCGTCATCACCGCCAGGTTCCAGCGCCGCGGGGTGACAGTCTCCAACGGGTTTTTAGTAATGCCAGAACGCTCGACGAGCATGACAACTCTCCTTGTGAGATCCGACGTGCGGCCGCCAATGCCTAGTCCAGCCGCCAACGGGGGATTTGTATTGATAAGCCAGCTCGATGTCAGGAACTCGGCGTAGTCTTCGGCAGCGCTGCCGGCGCGAGCGGCCTGGGCGTCGGCCATGTAGTCCTGACACAACTGCAAATGTCGCCGCAGCAGCCACACGAGCGGCTGGTAAAAGTAAAGGCAGCGCACGACGCTCGCCAGCGACCAGGTCCACGTGTCGCCGTGCTCGACGTGCGACCACTCGTGCGCCAACGCCCACCGCAGCCGCTGCTCGTTTTCTGGCGCGCACAACGACTCGCTCAGAATGATCGTCGTCGGCCGCCATGCCACCGCGCACGGCTGTTGTGCCCGTCTGGAGACGACAATCGCCACGCGATCGCTCTTGGGCCCGGCAAGCTGCCGCAGAATCTCACGACACCGGTCGTCGGCCATTTGCGAAGCGGCGAGCAATCGTTTTACCGCCACGATGCCCACCAGCGACCAGAGAACCATTCCGGCCGCACCACCCAGGTAAAGGAAAACCACCCAAAAACGAAAATCGATCCGCGGTAGACTTACCACAACCGATTGTGGCTGCGAATCGCGCGGTTCAAGGGGCACAATATCTGGCGACGGATCCCGCAGGTATGCGTGAGGCAGCACGTACGGCGACTGTGAAGCACGCGGTTCAGCCGGCACGGTATCTGGCGATGGATCCCGCAGGTATGCATGGGGCAGCACGTACGGCGACGGTGGATCCGACGGAGTCACGTCCACTTTGCTGTTTGTCGTGGCATCGAGCGGTCGAAGCGGGACCTCCTCGCGCGGCGGTGCACTGCCGCCGTGGCCTTGAGTCTCTGGGAGACTCGCCAGCGACAGAACCGACCAGCGCGGATAGCCGGGCACCAGCGAAAGCAGCGGCACAATCAACAGCCCGGCAAGCGTCCATTGAATCACGCGCACTCGACGGGCCGGCTCGCCGATGAGCACAACCGCAACGGTCGCGACGGCGAGGACCACGAGACTCGCGACTGCCTGATTTGTGAGCCACTCAGAAACCCCGATGTGCCAGGTCATTGCTCAGGTCCTCCGCAGATTTTAAGCTCGCTTTCGTCGCCGCGCGTCGGCGATGATCCGCTCCAGCTTCTTCAGTTCGGCGGCCGTGCAATTTTTGGACTTCAGCAGGCTGACGACGAACTGGTCGATCGCCCCGTCGAACATTTTATCCAAAAGCCGCGACGTCTCTCGCTCGCGGCTGTGCTTGGGCGTGTAGACGAAGGTGCGGCCGCGGCGGCGGTGCGTCACCAGCCCCTTGTCGTCCATGATCCGCAACAGCGTCTGCACCGTGTTGAAGGCCAGGTTCCCTTGCGGGCACATCCGCTCGTGCACCTCGCGCACGCTCCCCCGGCCCAGGTCCCACAGGGTCTTGAGAATCTCCAGCTCGCGT
>CAZUPX010001324.1:0-2974 GCA_964622155.1 uncultured Planctomycetaceae bacterium
TCTGGAGGCGTCGTCGCGATCTATGCCGACTTTCGCTTTTCCGATTCACGGGGTATTTCTGTACCGTTGTTTGGTCGACCAGTGTTGTTCGCGCGTTCGGCTGTGGCCATTGCCCTGAAAACGCGCGCCAGCGTGGTGCCGGTCGTCAGCGTGCGTCGTGGAGACCTGGAATCGACGGAGGTTGAAGTGCGGTTCTTCCCGCCTCTGCCGCTGGCGGATCTGGCGGATGCGTCAGCCGATAACGACACCGTCATGATGCGGGCCGCGTTGCGCTTTGCCGTGGCCGTCGAGGCGCTGATCCGCTACGATCCCGCCACGTGGCGGCTGTGGGGAACCCTGCCTTATCGTTGGCAAGAGGCTGTATTGGCGTAGAAATCAAGCAAGAGCGACACCGGTAAGCGATCGCTGAACTCGATCGTTTACCGCATCGCTTGCAGGGCTTCGGCCGCGTAGCGGTGACGATTCTTTTCGAACCGCCGCAGCGACTCCTCGCTGGCGAACAGATACACGCGGTTGTCCATGTACACGCCAAACTCGCGCCGACCCGGCACAGCCACCCGATTGTCGAGTGCCAGCACCGGGTCGTTTCCCGAAAGGACCGGACCGTAGCGGTCGGGCGTGGCAAAAAATTTCTTGGCTTCTTCTGGCCCTGCAAACAGGTACGTGCGTCCGCGATGGACGACGCCGTGTGCCGCATTGCCTCGCACCCAGGCCCGGCGCTCGACGAGTGTGACCGGACAAAAGCCATCCAGCCCAACGGGCGGAGCGCCGGCCGGCAACTGCTGCGAGTGAAGCGCTGTCTCGGCCGGCTTGCCCGGTGACGGCGGACCCGCGGAGATGCCCTGCGCCAATTGCACGGCAGACGGGCTGTTGCTTGTGGGGGCGCCGGCAGCGTTGGCCGGAGCGTTGCGCTCGGCGGTTTGCAGTTGGCGACGAGACTCCGCGTAGCGATCGTTTTGATAGACCGATTGAGACGGTGCGCCAGACTCGATTCCAGGTGGTGGACTTGTGACTACGACTTGCGCGGCTGCCTGAGGAGGTTCGGTTCGCGTAACCGGCGCCTGACCGGTCAGGTCGCGGTAGCCTTTTGCGGCGTTAGTAAGTTGTGCGATGTATTGATTGACTGTCGGCGGACTCTGCAATTGTGAGACGAGCTGACCCGACGGCGAAATGATGACGTCCGCTGGAATGCTGGACACACCATAAATCCGCGCTGTCCCCGGGGAGTCATCGACATTGAGCTTCACGAGGACAAAATTGGCCTCAAGCGCCGCGGCGACCTCGGCACTTGAGAACACCTCCGACTCGAGTTGCATGCAGGGCCTGCACGACGGACTCCAAAAGTGCAGCACCACCAGGCGATTTGTTTTCGCCGCGATCTGCCGGGCAACGTCCAAGGAGGGTTGCCACGCGATCTGCTCGGTAGCGCGCGCCGAAGTTGCCGCGACGGCAAGCACAAGCGCCGCAAGTGAAAAACGCCATACTCCCCGCATTGTTTTGGCCCCCGCCAATCGAAATGCCTGATGGCCCCATTCCCTTGGCGCTTTATCGGTTGTCGGGAAGCGTCCAATTATGGAAAATCTGGCGGTTACAGGAAGATTGACGATCGGGGATGTTGATACCGGCCGTTGCTGGCTGCCAATTCGGCGGTACTTTCTGCTGGCAGGTCGCGGTTTGGCGGGTCGTCCGGGTAATTGCACCCGAATTCTAGCGCTCGTGAAAGAATCGTTAAAGTTTCCTGCGCCAAAGTATCGAGGTAATACTGGAAAACTCGGCGAACCTTCCGGAAAAAACTTCCCAGGTTGCCAGGATAAAATCGGCTGGTCGCTTGACAGCCGCCGAGATATGATTAAGATGTGCGTAGTAAATGTTCTGCCAAGCAGGCAGGCGCCGTGGCTCGTGATGATGATGTCGAGAGTGTGAGAGTTTGAACGACATCGATCTTCGGGCCTTCCCCCGGATGTGGTTTTCGCGGGGGGCGTGTAGACGCTTCTTGACCTGACTTCCTGCTCCTTAGTGCCGGGCCGGTCGCCTGTGCGGCGGTCGTGACTGAGACTCGCCGGCGGCTGTTAGCGGGACAGGCTCCACTTGGTGTCGGCTTTTCCACGACTGTGGCGGTTTTTTCCACGCGAGTGGGGACCAGAGCGTTCTCGTTAAGGCGTGCTGCTTGTTAGCGGCCTGCTATACGTTTGTCACGATTTTCGTCACGGCGACGAAAATTGACTTCTGTTAAGGGCATTCGGCATTAGCGCTGAACAGCCATTCTATCGTCTCGGACTACGCGCTCGGCAGGCAACTGCGCTTGCGCGGTGGCGTGGTCCTCTTCAGGTGAAACATGGGTAAACGCAAAAAAGGTCGCGCCCGCGGTCGAGGCGGCATGGGAGGTCCCGGCGGCCACCAGCACGGAGGCAATGGCCGGATGCGAGGTCGCAACGGGGGCCCCCGCTTCAATCGGGGCCCGGACGACCGAATGATGTACTCCGACGCCGATCCCGGTCCCGACAATGGCGAGCCGGGCGTGGTCGAACCGGGGATGGGGGTTCTCGAGCTGCACCCCAACGGCTACGGCTTTTTGCGGAACCCGAAAACCAACTTTCTCCGCGAGCGAAGCGATCCGTTTGTCCCCGGCACGATGATCGAGAAGTTTCGCCTCCGCGAGGGGGTTCTGATCAACGGCCTGGTCCAGCAAGCCCGCAAGCAGCAGGGGCCGCGACTCAAGGAAATCATCGACGTCGACGGCATCAAGCCTGAAGACTACGTCAACGTCAAGAGTTTTGACGCCCTGACGCCGATCAACCCCGAAAGCTGGCTGCGGCTGGAAACGGGCGCAAGTCCGGTGACCACTCGCGTAATGGACCTGCTCACCCCGTTGGGCAAGGGCCAGCGAGCGCTGATCGTGGCCCCGCCGCGCACCGGCAAGACGTTCTTGCTGCAACACATCGCCAATGCCATCGCCACGAACTATCCGGAGCTC
>CAZUPX010001325.1:0-5066 GCA_964622155.1 uncultured Planctomycetaceae bacterium
CAGCCGATGATCCATGCCGTGCCGCCGAAAGGAACGACCCGGATGAAGATCAGGTTGTCCGTCGCGAGCCAGGCGTAGATGCCGCCGGAAAAAAGAACGCATCCGGCGATGAATGCCACGGCGGCCGCGGTCAACCACGCCGAGCGTGCCCGGCCGATGAGTAGGCCGGCGGCGATCACCCCCAGCGCGTGGTACATCTGGTAGCGCACGGCGACGTCGTAGGTCTCCAGTTGCGATTCGGGCAGCTTCACCACTTCCTTCAGGACGTGAGCACCGATGGCTCCAGCCGCGACGGCCGCCGCGGCCAACAAGGCACCGCACGCAATCCAGAATTTGCCCGCCATCAGTGCGTCCTCCGCCAAGTCGTAGCCCATGCTGAGCGTGCATTGTAGAGCTTCGGCAAGCAGTCCGCGACCGCCGTACGCCAGCCCGAAGCATTAAAAAAGCTCGCCGGACCAGCGATCCGGCGAGCTTGCTTTCGATTCGCGTGGCGGCCGATGCCGTTACGGACTCGGAGTCTGAATTCCGAGCCGTTCTTCTTCCTCTTCCTGGATGATGATTCGTGGCGTGACCATCATCATCAGGCTCTGCGTCTCGCGGCCGATGCCGACGTTCTTGAACAGGCGGTTGATGTAGGGCAGTTTGCTCAGCAGCGGCACGCCGAACTCGTTGCGACCTTCGCTGAGCCGCTTGATGCCTCCCAATAACACCGTGCCGCCGTCGGGCACACTGACAGTGGTGGTGACGCTGACGAACGAGAAGTTCGGCAACTGCAACGTAATACCTTCGCTCGTGGTCGTGGCGTCGGCCGAGTCGGCGCTCGAGTCGCCGCTACTTCCGCCCTTGCTTTTGCTGGCGCTGCTCTTGGACGTAGTGGTCTTCGAGCCCGAGAAGGTGAACGTGGTGACGTCGCCAATCTGGCTGAACACCGGCACCACGGTCAATCGCACGAAGCGACGGTCGTTGGACACCACCGCTTGCACGGTCAAGGCCGTGCCTTCCGAAAGCACCGTGATGACCGGCTGGTATGCGGCCGCGAAGTCGCCGACGACCGGAATCACGCTGATCACGAATGGCGTCGAGGTCTGGTCAAACACCGAGGCCTGCTGCCCGTTAAACATCGTAACCTTCGGCGCTTGCAGCACGTTGCTGCGGCGGTCGCCCTGAGCCGCGTTAACCAGGAAGAACGCTTCCAGGTCACTGAGAATGGCAAACCCGAAGTGCGCCACTTCCACCGGCTGGCCGAATTGCGGCGTGGCCAGGTTGAAGCTGCTCTGCCGAAACGGGATGTCGAGGCTCGGTGTGAAGCTCGGAGGATCCACGCCCGGCGAGTTTCCGGCCACGGTGTCGAGACCCACAATTTCTTTCAGGTTTTGTCCGCTCACGTTGAGCGTCAGCGGATCGATCGGGCTGCGCGGGGCGTAGGTGTTCAGGTTGAATTGAAAGTCGACGCCAATTCGCTCGAAGAAATTGTCGTTAAGCGTTATGAAGCGAACTTCGATGGTGACTTGGAGGTCTTGGTTGCGTCGCAATTGGTCCAACAGGTCAACAATCTCCTCGTGAACTTCCTGTGTCTGGCTGATCACAAGGCTCAAGTTGTGGGGAAATCGCGAGATCGAGCCCGGCCCGCCCACCTCATCCCAGGTCTGCGGCTTGACGGTCGTGGTGATCAGGTCGACCAGCGTATCGAAATCGGGCTGCGCGCCTGCACCCACCCCGCCCGGGCCAAAAGGGAGACTTTGCGGCGAGCCCGAGGCCGGCCGCGAGCCGTTGGGGCCCATCATCTGGTTCATTTGAGCCATCACGTTGGGGCTGATGACGCCGCTGGCGGGTGTTCCATCTTGAGTAGCCAGATAGGCCGTGCCGGGGCTGCCCATGCCCATCCCGCCGCCGCTCATGTTGTAAGCCTCGGAAATCGCGCCGCTCAGTCCTGTGCGGGAGTTGGGCACAAAGTTGGGAATCGGAATCACCAGGTCGGCGACATTGTACGTTCGTGTCTTCAGCACGCCGTCGCGCAATTGCTCGCTCGTGATCTTGAGCACCTCGTTCTGGATCACGTAACTCAAGTGCAGCGGCTCCAGAATCAGGTTCAGCGCGCTACGGAGCGTGATGTCTTGCGTCAGGTCGATTGTGATCGGCGTGTCGCTGGTCACCCCTTCTTCACCCAGCCCCTTGGGATCGAGGTACAAGTTGACGGCCGAGAGCTTCGCCAGGTGATCGAGCACCTCGCTCAAAGGTCGATTGCGGAACTTGCAGGAGACGGGCGTTGTTTTGAGCTTTCGCTCCATCTCCAATTCAGCCGGCGAGCGCCGCGTGCTGCCGTCGGCGAACCGCTCCTTGCGGCTCTTGGTCAGCTCCTCCCACTTTTTGGCGTCCGGCATCTTGAACGGCTCACGATCGTCGAACGGAATCGCCGACTCTTCGATGCTCTGCAGAGTATCCCAGGCGGCCTTTTCTTTGTCTTCCTTGAGGTTGTTATTCCGCGTTGTCCGTTGCGCGAACCGGCTTTGCCAGATGAGCTGCTTAACGAGCGGATTGTCAGGATCGAGCTCGCGTGCGCGCTTGGCCAGCACTTCGGCTTCGGGCCACCGCTCCTCGTCCATCAACTTATTGAAATCGTCGACCAGCTTGGCCAGCTTGTCGTCGACTTCGACCTTGGCCGCTTTGCGGCGGTCGATGTCCTTGAGCACGTCTTTGTTGGCGTCGTCCAGCTCAATTTGCGCCCGATGCACTTCGATGTACTTATCGAGATCGGCGGTACTGCGATCCAAGCGTCGTAAGAGTTGCGCGCGTACCTGGGCGTCGACGTTGGCGGCCTCGATGGTGGCACGGGCTTCTTTCAGCGCCTCCATGGCGCGCTTCGGGTCTTTCTCTTGATGCTTCTGGGCCATCATTTGCTTTTGAGCGACTTCGGCCAGAAGTTGCTTGGCCGCCACCTGCTGCTTGGCCGCTTCATTCTCGATCAACGACTCAGGCTGTTTCGCCGGAACCTGCTCTCGCCGCGGCGCCGACAACAACTGCAAGTGGTCTTGCAGCCGCTGCGCCGTGGCCGGTTCCAACTGGTCGCGAAGCTCGTAGGCCTGGCGGAAGTAGTCGGTGGCTTTTGGCATATCGCGCTGGCGAAGCGCTTCCTCGCCCTGGAGCACCAGTTGTTTGGCCGGCGAGTCGTCGGCCTCGGACGAACCGTTCTCGTCTGGCTCAGGCAAGGTTTCCACTGGCGCGGCAGTGCGCTGGCCGTTCTCGGTGGGAACCTCGGGCGTCTCCTCCTCCGCGGCAACCGCGGCGACGGTCGGCATGCCGGGCGCAGCTTGTTTCTCTTCGTAGCTGGCCTGCGTCGCCGTGCCGGACGGCTCGGCCAATTCACGATCGGTCGCGGCGTCCGCGGCCGTTTGCACCGGAGCCGAATCGGACGTACTGCTCGCGGCGCCTGGCGCCGCGCCAGCCTGGCGTCGGGCTGTGGCAATCCGCTCCAGGAGCGCGTCGGGCTTGGCCTCAAAGGGACCGTAGTTGACTCGCAGACCCTTGACGCTCTGCACGAGTCGCTCGGCTTCGTCAAAGTCCTGCCACCGCGCTAGCTCGAGCGCCTGGTCCATCAATACGTCGGCCAACTGATGCTGACCGGCTTCGCCCTCACCGCGGGAACTCAGCAGCTCCATCACCTCGCGATACTTGCGAATGGCCGCATCGACCTTGTCTGGCGAGTCGGCGTGCGGGCCGTAGCTCAGGCGCAACGTTTTGGCAGCGTCCAGCTCCGCGGCCGCGCGACGGATGTCGCCCACGGCCAAGGCGCGCCGTGCGCCCAACAAGTGCTTGTCGCTAGCGGGACGCCCTTGTTCCTGATTGGCAACGGTCGCGGCAAGTTGACCCACGGACTCGGGCGTCGGGATAGTACCGTCAAGGTCCTCGGGTGAAGTCGCGGGAGAGGGGGGCTGTAGCTCGCGGATCTTGCCATCGCTTTTCGGTATGGGCAAAGGCATCTCGGCGGCCGGATCGGTGCCAGTCCCAGGATTGGGCGGGGGCGCGATTTGCTCGGCGCCTTTTGCGGCCGCATGGTTCGCCGCCTTCGATTCGGAGAGTTCCGGCGTGAACTTTTCGCTGGGGCGCTGCAGGGTGGAACGCTTGTTGGTGCGCTGGGCCGTTTTCAGCTCGCCGCGGAGCTTCTTGGGAGTATCGCCGCGATAGAGCCAACCGTAATCGACCCTGAGTTTCTCGGCCTCTACGATCAACGACTCGGCCTCTTCGATCTTGCCCGCCTTGATGGCCGCGCGGGCGCGCGTGATGAGATTATCCGATTCGGCGCGGCTGTTGGCGGGCTTCGCCTTGCTCGTCTGACCGACCGTGTCGCCGGCGACCAGCACGCTGATTGCGTGATGGCCGGCGCCGAATGCCAGAGACGGCGCCGGCAGGCACAAGCCGAGAGTGACCCAAGCGGGCAGCCACTTCAACGTCTTCAAGACGATTCTCCTTCACCAGGCACGCGGCGTCGTGCTTTTGGGCAAACGCCTTGATTGGCCCGTCTTGCACCGTCGATGCGCGGCCGCGCTTCGATGCAGTGCCAAGCCGCTTAGCCCTCTGTAAGTGACCCGCCCCGGCCAGATTCGAATGCATGGCGCAATTCGCTAACTAGCCGAGAGGTCTGGTTGACATTAATGGGAATTGATCGATTTGGACAAAGAAGAGAGCGGGATAGATATCGGCCGGCCGCCGTGCGGTCAAGGCCACTTGAAAGGCGAGTGCTGTCACGCCCATCGAGGCATGCGCCAGCAGCGTCTTGTGCCAGCACGCTTGCGAGCCGTCATGCCGTTCAAACGCCGGGCGATGGCACGCATTTTGCCTGCGAGAGATTTAGCGTCCACCAGTACTAACCCGACTCGCAAGCGAGGGATTCCGCTGCCCTCGCTCGACGGAAGAAGAATCCCTCGCTTGCGCGTTTTGATGTTGCGCTTTTCGTGCTATGACTGCTAAGTATTGCGTTGGCACGCAAGAGGATAGATCGCTTCACGATTCGTTTGAGAAAACGGGTGATTAGCACGCTTACCGTCGCGTTTTCAGGGCGATTTTCACTG
>CAZUPX010001326.1:0-2380 GCA_964622155.1 uncultured Planctomycetaceae bacterium
CTGTATATGTTGCCGCTGGCGTTGGCGCTGGTCGGAGCGGCGGCGGTGGCCGATCGCACGCCGTTCGAGCCTGGCCCGGCGTCGCGGGCGTGGGGCGCCGTGCACGGAATCTTTCTGTTGCTGGGCACTGTTGCGGTCATGGTCGGATTCGTGGCCGGATTGTTGTACCTGATGCAGGCCCGGCGATTGAAGCGCAAGCTACCCCCGGCGCCAGGCTTTCGGATGCCCAGCTTGGAATGGCTTGAACGGGTCAACAGCCGCGTAATCCTGCTATCGGCCCTGATGGTGGGCGTCGGGTTTTTTGCAGGCGTGATTTTGAACGTCATCCAGGAGCGAACCGCTGGCCCACTACCCTGGAGCGACCCTGTGATCTGGAGCTCCGCGCTCATGCTGGGCTGGCTTGTGGTCGCGGCCGTGTTCAACGCCGTTTATCGTCCCGCTCGACGCGGACGCAAAGTCGCCTATCTGACGATCGTCAGCCTGCTGTTTTTGTTCCTCGCGTTGTCGACCCTGTTGTGGGTCAACACCGAGCATGGCGGAAACAAGAAGCGGGTTGTGGGTGTCATGCCGGCGCAGGGTGCCACATCATTCATGGGTGCCATGCCCGCGCCTCGCGGGCATGCGAGTCACACTAGCCCGAAGCGCCAGCGAGGGTTTCTTGGTGTTGGTCCCTCGCTTGGGCTTCCGGCTAGTGTCCCAGGAGGCCGATCATGAAATTGCAGATGATCGGCTGTAGCCACCATAACTCGTCGATCGGCGTGCGCGAACGATTGACCTTTAGTCCTCACCAGGTCGGCGCGGCGCTGGATGGCCTGCGCGAGCGATTTCCGCATGCTGAGGCGGTGCTGCTCTCGACGTGCAATCGTGTGGAAATCTACACAGCCGCCGAAGACCCAGTGCTATCGCCCAGCCACGAGCAAGTCGCCCAGTTTATGGCCGACTTCCACCACCTGCCGTTATACGAGATTTTCGACGACCTGTTCGAGCGGATCGGCGAGGACGCGGTGCGACACTTGTTCACCGTGGCGGCCAGTCTGGACAGCATGGTCGTCGGCGAGCCGCAGATCCTGGCACAGGTTAAGCAAGCTTACGAATTGGCCAAGGGCCGCCAGAGCACCGGCCCGCTGACGCATAGCATTTTTCAAGCAGCCGCGCGCGTCGCCAAGCGCGTGGCCACCGAAACCTCGTTGCATCAGAGGCGCGTCAGCATTCCCAGCGTGGCGGTGGGTGACTTCGCGCGCGCGATATTCGAACGCTTCGACGACAAAGAGATCCTGGTGATTGGCGCCGGTGAGATGGGAGAGGAAACGCTCCGTTACTTGCAGAACGAAGGCGCGCATCGCGTTACCGTCATCAACCGCAACTACGAGCGGGCGAGCCAACTGGCCGAGCGCTGGCAAGGTGCCGCGGTTGCTTGGGAACAGCTTTCCGCAAAGCTGGCCGCCGCCGACCTGGTCGTCAGCACCACCGGAGCCGAGCGGCCGATCGTGACGTTGGCCCAGTTCAAGAAGATCGAGCCCGCTCGCTACCAGCGGCCATTTGTTATTCTCGACCTGGCGGTGCCGCGCGACTTTGAGCCGGCGATCGGCGACCGACTGGGCGTGTATCTGTATTCGCTCGATGACTTGCAGGCGGCTTGTCGCGAGAATCTCCGCCAGCGCGACAAAGAGTTGCCCTCGGCGATCCACATTGTCGAGCAGGAGACAGCCCGCTTCATGGCCGACTGGCACCACCGTTCCACTGCCCCAATCATCAAGCGACTCCGAGAAGGCTGGCAACAACCGAAGGACGAGGAGCTGCGACGGCTATTCAACAAGCTGCCCGAACTGGACGAGCGGGCACGCGGTGAAATTGGCCAGGCTTTTGACCGCCTGGTGAACAAGCTATTGCATCCGCCCCTGGAGTCGCTGCGCAGTGAGGCTGAAAAGGGCCCACCCCACGGCCTGTTAGAGGCCCTGAAGCGGCTGTTTCAGCTAAAAGACTGACCCTTGGGCGACGGGCTCAAGGGACCGAAATTCGCCAATCTTGCCGTTTCTCAGAAAAATCTGTTGAAAAGGGTGTTCGGTCCAGTTATAAAGGGGGCTCAATAGTCGGGTCTATCGACCCGCCCGCACGCCTGAGAAACGCCGCCGACATCACATCTCCCCGTTTGCTCTCAGGCGAGAGCTGTTTCCAAATTCTTCCGACCGCTGTAGGGGACTTCGCCGTGTTTGATGCTACAAGAGAATTGCGCGCGCTAACAGCCCGTTGAAAAAGTCTGGTTGACGCCGCAGCGCGGTCGGCGACAATTCGGCGAGCCGGACTCACGCACTTGGTGTGAAAGGACGCACGCATGGCCTTGGGCAAACGGAATCACGAACAGCAGGAAGCGTGGGTCGCC
>CAZUPX010001327.1:0-2670 GCA_964622155.1 uncultured Planctomycetaceae bacterium
AGCGTATCCAGGCCGGACGTGGGCTCGTCGAGCACCAGCAGGTCCGGTTCGTGCGCAAGCGCCAGAGCGAGCGACACCTTGGCCCGCATCCCCTTCGACAGGTGCTGGATCTTGCGCACCAGCGGCAACTCGTAGTCGGCCGCCAGCCGCAGGTATCGCTGATAAAACCCGCTGCCGTAAAAGCCGGCGGTAAACCAGCCGATCTCGTTGACCGTCATCCAGTCGTACAGCGTCGGCCGCTCGCTGACGTAACCGACGCGACCGCGGACTTCCTGGCCTTGACGTGAGCTGTCCATGCCCAGCACGCTCACGCTCCCCTCGTCCGGCTCGGTCAGTCCGAGCATCAGGCGAATGGCCGTGGTCTTGCCGGCTCCGTTCTCGCCCAACAACGCACATACCGTTCCCGACGGTACCTCTAGCGAGACGTGATCGAGCGCCACTTGCGCGCCATAGCGCTTCGTCACGCCTTCGAGTCGAATCACGCTGGTCATGTTTTTTTCCCTTCTCGTTCGACGGCCGAGAGTTCTTTGTCCACCAGTTCGCGCAGCTCGCGCGATTCGAGCCGGCTTTGATTCGCTTCGGCCAGCACCTGTCGCAGCCGAGCGCGGATCAATTTCAGGCGATCGCTGCGACACCGCTCTGCAGCACCCGTGGCGACCTCCAGGCCGGTGCCGCGGACCGCTTCGAGCACGCGATCATCCTGCAACTGCCGATAAGCCCGGGCAATCGTGTTGGGATTGATCGCCAACTCGCGGGCCAGCTCACGCACCGAAGGCACGAGCTGCCCGCTGCGCAGCACGCCGCCGGCAACGGCAAACTTGATCTGCCGGACGATTTGATCGTAGATCGCCAGCCCGTTGTGCGGATCGATGTGAAAGAACATGTTCGACCTCTGTGTACTACCGTGCTAGTACAGTAGCGAAATGAGACCGATCCTGTCAAGCGCCAGCCGAAAAAAATCCTCCGAGCGCGGCTCGGAAAGCACGCGGGTACGGCAAGGTGGCTCGGCCAATCCGCTCTTCAGCGGCGTCGACGTCCAGCGGCCATAGCGTGTGCCCTATCTGTCTCGCCCCGACCCGCGCAAAAAAAGGCCGCTCGGCCAGAGTCGCCTCACGCCGGATAGAAAATCCCGCGACGCGAGCGTCTGTGGACGAGCGGCCTTGCAGAATCGCGCGCTACCGCGCGGTGGTTCGAGCTGTCAGCGCTTCTTCGCGCTGCGAAGCGGCGGCGCCTTACACCATGTCCTTCAAATTCTTCAACGCCCGAACTTTCACTTTCACGCTGGCCGGCTTGGCGGCGATGTCTCGGAATTCGCCTGGCTTGAACGGATTCGGCACATTCTTACGGGCCGGGCGAGCAGGAACCTTCTTCTTCTCGATCTTGACCAGGCCCGGAATCGCGAACACGCCATGGCCCTTGCTCGACAGTGCTTTTTTGATCTCGCCGGTCAGCGACTCGATCACGGCGGCAACTTGCTTCTTGGTCAGGCTCGTGGCCTCGGCAATGTTGTTCATGACCTCGGATTTTGATGGAGCCTTTCTGGCAGCGGTGGCGGTTTTCGCCATAGTCGTACACCCTCCCTGTGGGTTTGCTTAAAGGTTATGAAACATCCGTCCGCACTAAGGGACGCGATGATTAAAATCGACTTAGCCAAATTTGCAAGACACAAATCCCCCATATTCCTCGGAAAATTTGAAAAAAACGCCGTGGGGAACTGCGAATCCCCGGCAATTGTCCGGCTCAGCTACATGCACGTCCAGCACGGCCAACCGCCGAGCGCTGGCTCCCCTCACAACGCTTGCGACGCGTCGAGCCGGCATACTTCACCCATCCGGCACGCGGTTTAGCCGTCGAGTCGGGGGTCTGGCACTCGCCCACGGCCGCCCTGCCGCACGCGGCGCCATAGGTCGACCGGACTGCCCGAAGTCGACGCCTCGCGCGCCAAGCCAATTCCATCGCCAGCCGGACGGCATCCGGCGGCCACAGCCAGACGGCGTTCGCCGAGGGCACATCGCTTTTAACCTAAAGCGCGGCCAATACTTGCGAGTAATACAGGAGTGCATTAGACTGCAGTTATAGGTTCCCGCCGCTTTGAGTCTGGCGGTCGTCGTCGACGGCGCTGGTTTGGGTGGATGGGACCGACAGCAATCGCGCCCGAGCTTAGTCGCTCGGCGGCATGGGCACGCCGGTTTTCACCCGCGTGGCACCAGGTGGAAAGCCGCCAGAGTCAAAAGCAGGCGTCAGGGGCGATTGCCACACTTCGGGGCTCACGAGACCATGGGCCGCGACGGACGGATCCTACGAAAAAGGGCCTCACGAGACCAACGGTGAGGGGAAGACCCATGGGGCGATCCATGCTCGGGGTGCGAGCTGCGGTTGCGGCGTATTTTGGCCTTACTTGCTGCAGCCCGTTGGCAATCGTCGCCCAGACTCCGCCGGCCGATCAAGGCCCGGCGATCCAAATCGCGCAGAATCCGCCGGCCGCGCGACGCGTCGCCCGGAACCTGGCCCCGGAGGGCCGTGATGACGACCTGGCCGCTGATGGCGTGTTTCTGCCTCCCGATCGCGCGTCGAAGCGGCGGTTGGAAATGGCCGGCCAGATGCTGGGCGAAGGTCGTCCGGGCGAAGCCGTCCGCCTACTGGGCTCGGTGCTGGAGAATGCCGAGGACT
>CAZUPX010001328.1:0-10043 GCA_964622155.1 uncultured Planctomycetaceae bacterium
CGCCACCGATTTGCGGCGCGTGTTCGACGACCCGTCGGTCGACGCCGTGGTAATCGCCACGCCCGACCATTGGCACGGCCCGGCCACGATCCTGGCCTGCGATGCCGGCAAGCACGTCTACGTCGAAAAGCCTTGCTCGCACAATATCCGCGAAGGTCGGCTGATGATCGAAGCCGCACGCCGCAATAAGAAGATTGTGCAGGTGGGTACACAAAGCCGCAGCACCGACCACGTGCAAAAGGCGATGAAACGTCTTGGTGAAGGCGCGATCGGCGACGTGTTGGTGTCGAAAGCTTGGAACAGCCAACGGCGCAGGTCGATCGGACACGAGAAACCTTCCGATCCGCCTTCCACTCTGGACTACGACATGTGGATTGGCCCGGCGCCGATGGTGCCCTATCAGTCCAACATGCTGCCGGGCATTTGGCGCTGGTGGTACGACTTCGGTGCCGGCGACTTCGGCAACGACGGCGTACACGACATCGATCTGGCCCAATGGGGACTCGGCGTCGAGACGCATCCCTCGTCGGTCGCGGCGCTTGGGGGCAAGTATTTCTTCGATGACGATCAGCAGTTTCCCGATACGCAATATGTCGTCTTCGAGTATCCCGGCGATGGCAAAGTCGGGCACAAGAAGCAATTGATCTTCGAGCAGCGCATCTGGTCACCGTACGTTCAGGAGAACTTCGAGAACGGAAACGCGTTCTACGGCACTGAGGGCATGATGCTGCTGGGAAAGAAGGGCGGCTACAAGATTTTTGGCCCGCGGAACAAACTCACCGAAGAATTCAACGGGGGCGAGCCCGACTTGGCTGCCCACCATCAGAATTTCCTCGATTGCATCAGATCCGGCGAGCGGCCCAACGCCGACATCGAGATCAACCACCGGTCGACGACCCTCTGTCACCTGGGCAATCTCGCGTGCCGCGTGTCCGCGCAACTACAGTTCGACCCTCAGGCCGAGAAAGTCGTCGGTAACGATGTGGCGGCCAGGCTGGTTCGCCGCGCCTATCGCGAAGGCCACTGGGCCGTGCCTCGCGGGGTGTAAACCGGCCTCGTTCCGAAATACGATAGACAGTGAACCCAGGCACAGCGGTCTCTGGGTTTTGAGTTCACATTGAATGGACGTCCGTTGTCACGAATCTGGAACCCGTTGATGCCCCCAGTCGATTCACGAATGTTCCGCACGCGTCTTAGTGCCGGACGTCCATTTGTCATTGCCATGTGGATCGCCTGCGCACTTGCGATGTCGGCCAGGGCCGCCGACCACGTGATTCAAATCAGCGTCGATGGCATGGGGGCGAGCTATGTACAGAAGTTGATCGACGAAGGCCAGGCGCCGAACTTTGCCCGGATGCAGGCCGAGGGGGCTTGGACCAACAATGCCCGTACCGATTTCGACTTCACGATCACGCTGCCCAATCACACGTGCATGGTCACCGGCCGCAGCGTGCGCGACAAGGCCGGAAATCCAAAGGCGTTGGCAGGCCACGGCTTGATGCTCAACACGGACCCCGGTGACAAATCAATCCACAGCCTGCGGCACGATTACGTCGCCAGCAGCTTCGACGTCGCCCACGACCACGGCCTGCGCACGAGTATGTTTCCGTCCAAGAGCAAGTTCGTGCTGTACGATCAATCGTACAACGAGCAACACGGCGCGCCCGACAAGATCGGCGATGACAACGGCCGGGACAAAATCGATTTGTACGTCAAAAATGGCGACTCAGCGGCGCTTACCGATCGCTTCGTCACCGAAATGCGATCGAGTCCGTTTAACTACAGCTTCATCCACTATCACGACCCCGACTCGGCCGGCCACGCCAAGGGTTGGGGCTCGCCCGAATACAACAACGCACTCATTGCCGTCGACGGATATTTGGGCCGGCTGCTGGAGCTGATCGCCGCGGACGAGAAGCTCAGGGACACGACAGCCATCATCATCTCGGCCGACCACGGCGGGATCCGCCGCGACCACTTCGACAGTCGCAATCCGCTCGACTTCACGATTCCGTTTTACGTGTGGGGCGCGGGCGTCGCGAAAAGCAAGGATTTGTACGCGCTCAACACCGCCTCGCGCCAAGATCCCGGCGTGAGTCGCCCAGATTATATCGACGCCGGCTTGCAACCAATCCGCAATGGTGACGGCGGCAACCTGGCCCTCAAGCTGCTGGGGCTGCCCGCGATCCCCGATTCGACGATCAATGTCGCCCAAGACCTCAACGTGCAATGAGGGCGTCGAGCCGGGAATGAATTCAAAATCGACAACATCGGTCGGGAAGTTGATTGTGGCGATTGTTGCGCTGGTTGCCGTCATCGGATCGGCGCTGGCCCACGCACAACTAGTGACCTACTTCCGCCGCGATGGCGGGCTGGCGGCCGATGATCGCGCGCGGCTGCCGGAAAAGCTCGATGACGAGCATCAGGTGTGGCGCCAGTCGCTGCCACCCGGCCACTCGACACCGTGCCTGGCGGGAGATCGCATTTTCCTGACGGCCCACGAAAACAACGAAATGGCCACGATCTGCTTGGATCGCGCAAGCGGCAGCATTCTGTGGAAGCAGTCCGTCACGGTTGACGTGCTCGAAAAGGTTCACGGCGAAGGAAGTCCGGCCGCCGCGACTCCCGCTTGCGACGGCCGCTGCGTGTACGTGTTCTTCGGCAGCTACGGCTTATTGTGCTACGACCTGGCGGGCACGCCCGTCTGGTCCAAGAAGCTGGGCCCTTTTCGCGACGAGTTCGGAGCCGCGAGCTCGCCCATCCTGGTCGACGACAAGGTGGTCTTGAACGAGGACCACGATTTAGACAGCTTTCTGATCGCCGTGCGAGCCGACAACGGCGAGACCGTCTGGCAGGCACCGCGCGACGGATTCACTCGCAGCTATGCAACGCCGGTGGTGTGGGAGGTTGGCGGGCGAAAGCAGATCGTTGTGGCCGGCACGCTGAAACTAGTCGCCTATGATCCGACCGACGGTCACCCGCTGTGGACGCTCGACGGACTGGCGCGGATCGTCAATACTACGCCGGTCGCTGCCGATGGCACGCTTTACGTGAACGCCTGGTCGCCAGGAGGCGACAACGACGCGCGGATTGCCATGGAGCCTTGGGAAAGCGCTTTGGGTCTGTGGGACTCGAACAAGAACGGCAAGCTTGAAAACGGCGAACTGCCGGCCGGTGAAGTCCGCTCGCGATTCTTTCGCATCGATCTGAACAGCGACCAGGCGCTGGACGAACCGGAGTGGGCCGGCTACGCCCGATTGTTTGAGTTGGCACAGAACGCACTATTAGCGCTGCGGCCGAGCGGCGATGGTGGGCCGCCGAAGACGATTTGGCAGTATCAGCGCGGGTTGCCTTATGTTGCCAGCCCGTTGGTCTATCGGGGCCAGGTTGCGCTGGTGAAAGATGGGGGCATCATGACGCTGCTCGATGCGCAAACAGGCAAGCGCGTCAAACAGAGTCGGGTGCGTGGCGAGGGGAATATGTATGCTTCCCCAGTCGCTGGAGACGGCAAGATCTACGTGGCCAGCGGCGGGGGCACGGTGACGGTAGTCCAGGCAGGTCCACGGGCCGAGGTGCTGTTCTCGCGCAACTTTGGCGCGCGCATTGCCGCGACACCCGTCATCGCAGATGGTCGCATTTACGTGCGAACGGCGGAGACCATATACTGTTTCGAGCATCGCTAGACCGCCAGCGTTACTCGGAGCTGAAAAAAATGCTTGTCACGCGGCGATCGATCGTGTTCGGCGCCGTGTGTATTGCGCTGGCGCGATACGGTTTGGCGGCCGAACCGGCTGGTTCGACGCCGGCGGCGCTAGAGCCGGCGAATTTTCGCAAGCCCGCCAGCGACTCCGATCTGCGCTACTGGCTCGAGAATATGGTTTGGTATCACCAGTTCTCGAACGCGGAGATTGCCGCGGCGACGGGGCTCTCGGAGCAAGACGTCGCCACCGCGTTGCCGCGATTCAATATCTCGCCTGCCACAAAACCCGCACGGCACAACGGCGACGCATTGTTCGTGCGGCCATATCCGGGCGGTCGGCATCCGCGGATCGGCTTTCTCGAAGGGGCGATACGACCGCAGCGTGAAACCAAGATTAGTGTGTTCGCCCCCTGGGACAAGACGAGCTATGTCGTGGCCGACATTCCCGAGGCCATCTGGTCGAACCTGGGCTTGATCTACCTGGCCCACACGCATGTCCCCACGATTTGGACGAAACAAAACATCGAGCTGAAGCCGATGGAGTGGCACCGCCAGCGTGGCGGCCGCCTGGATATCGAACGCACGCTGCCCAACGGGATCAGCTTCGGCGCCAAGGTGCTGCCTGGGCGGGAGGCTGTGCGGATGGAAATGTGGCTGACCAATGGCACGTCGGAGCCACTCTCCGATTTGCGCGTGCAAAACTGCGTGATGCTAAGGGGAGCCAGCGGATTTGCCGATCAGACGGCCGACAACAAGGTATTTTCATCGCCATACGCCGCCTGCCGCTCCGCCGACGGAAAGCGCTGGATCGTTACGGCCTGGGAGCCTTGCGAGCGAACCTGGTCGAACGCCCAGTGTCCTTGCTTGCACTCGGACCCCAAATTCCCCGACTGTCCGCCGGGCGAGACGCGCCGCTTGCGCGGCTGGCTGTCGTTCTACGAAGGCACCGACCTGCCCACCGAGCTAAAGCGCATCGACGCCACCGGCTGGCGCGAGGCGCGGTGACGACGGCCAGGGAAGCATGATCATGAATTCCGTGCGGTTGGCAATCACGCTCGATGAAGGAATGTTGCAAGTCGTGGATCTCTGGGTCAAGCAGGGACGCTACCCGAACCGCAGCCAGGCAATTCAGACTGCGGTGCAAGAGAAGATGGAGCGCTGGCGGCAAACGCGTCTCACCAAAGAGCTGGCGAAGCTGGACCGTCGAGAAGAGCAATCGCTGGCAGACGAAGGGTTCGCGGGCGGCGAACCACTCTGACAGTCGGCATGTCTTTGCATGCACGTGCGACCTGGCCCGAGCCGTGGCGGATGTAAGGGGGTTTCGATATACTGCCGCATCGGAAGCGAGAATGCCTTGCGACCATCGATCCCAGCGTGCGCGAGTTGTTGTGGGCCAAAGGCCCAACCTGTAATAGCCAGGGGCATCGCCCCTGGACGCGGTGTTCCATGAAACAAATTTCAAAGCCCCAACGGGGCGCTCTCAGGTCGCCCTGTTGGGGTTTGAAGCGCACGTGTATCGTCGGTCCCAGGGGCGATGCCCCTGGCTATGACAGGTCGCCGCGTTGCGGCTGCAATCGGACACGGCGGCCAAGTCGCTATCACTTGCATAACGTTGCAAAGCGGCGAGCGGAGTAGTGACTCATTCATCTTAACTTCTCGATACCTTCATGATTCGTGTTGCCATCATTGGCGCGACCGGCTACACGGCCCTCGAGCTGATCAAAATCTTGTTGCGGCACCCCGAGGTTGAGATCACGGCCCTGACCAGCCGCAACGAAGACAATCCGCACGTCGCCAGCGTCCACCCGCAACTAGCTGGGCGAATCGACCAGCAAATGGTCGACTTGTCGCCGGCCGAAATCGCCACGCGGGCAGACGTGGCGTTCAGTTGCTTGCCACACGGCGTGACCGCCAGCCTGGTGCCAAAACTGTTGGCCGCCGGCATGCGGGTCGTCGACCTGAGTGCCGACTACCGGCTGTCGAGCGCGGAAGTCTATAGTCAGTGGTACGGCCAAAAACACAACGACCAGGACCGCCTGGGAAAGGTCGTCTACGGACTGCCCGAGCTGTTTCGCGAGGAGATTCGCAACGCACCATTGGTGGCCAATCCGGGCTGCTACCCCACCTCGGCGATCTTGCCGCTGGCGCCGCTGTTGAAGCGCGGGCTGGTCGCGCCGCGCGACATTATCGTCGATTCCAAGAGCGGAGTGTCAGGCGCGGGACGTTCGCCCAAGTTGACCACGCATTTTCCGGAATGCAACGAGAGTATCTCGGCTTACAACGTCGGCCGTCACCGACATACGCCCGAAATCGAGCAGGTGCTGAGCACGGCCAGCGGCCGGGCCGTCGAGGTCATCTTCACGCCGCACCTGGTCCCGATGGACCGTGGCATCCTCTCGACCATTTATGCCCAGCCGGTGGCCGACTTGAGCGAGGAACAGGCGCTCGACACGATTCGCGAGTTTTATTCCAACGAGCCGTTTGTGCGCGTCGTCAATCATTTGCCGGGCACGAAGGACACGCTGGGCACGAACTTTTGCGATATCACGGCCCGCATGGTGCGCGGACGCCTGATCACGATTAGCTGTCTCGACAACCTAGTGAAGGGCGCCTCCGGCGCGGCGGTCCAGAACTTCAACCTGATGCACGGCTTCGTCGAAACCACGGCGCTGTGAGAGGCGTTGTTCTTCATACCCTCAGCCTTCGGCCTCCAGCCTGTGAATCCATGACTATTGCTGTCCCAAAGGGCTATCGGCTCGCCGGAGTCTACTGCGGCATTAAGCGCAGCGCCGCGAAACTCGACTTGTCGCTGGTGGTTTCGGACACCCCGGCGGTCGCTGCCGGCGTTTACACGCAGAACCGCGTTTTCGCGGCGCCCGTGGCGCTCAATCGATCGCGCACTCCGGCGGCCGATATCCGCGCGATTGTCGCCAATTCGGGCAATGCGAACGCCTGCACCGGCCCACGCGGACTTGCCGACGCGCAAGCGATGGCCCAAGCGGCGGCCGCTGCTTGTGACGCCCGAGAGAATCAAGCACTCGTACTGTCGACTGGGATCATTGGTACGTTCTTGCCCATGGACAAGGTCACGGCAGGCATCGCGGCCGCAGCGGCGCAATTGTCCAACAGCGAGGAGGCACTGCTCGCCGCGGCGCGCGGCATTTTGACCACCGACACGACTCACAAGCTTGCAGGCCGCCAGATCACGCTCGGCGGCCGCTCTGTACAGGTCACCGGCATGGCCAAGGGAGCGGCCATGATCGGGCCGAGCATGGCCACCATGTTGGGCATCATTCTGACCGACGCGGCCATCGAGGTCGCAGCGGCTCAGCAGGCATTAAGCGAAGTCGTGGATCAGACGTTCAACTGCATTAGCGTCGATGGCCACATGAGCACCAACGATACCGTGTTGCTACTGGCCAATGGTGCGGCCGGCAATCGACCGGTCTCGAGCGCTGACGCGGAGTTCAAGACCTTCCGTGGCGCCCTGCTGGAAATCTGCACGGAGCTGGCCCGCGCGATTCCCTCCGACGGAGAGGGGGCCACGCATTTGGTCACGCTGGATGTGTCGGGCTGTACCACGCGCCAGGCAGCACGGCAGATCGCGCAAACCATCGCCGAAAGCCCCTTGGTCAAAACGGCCGTGGCAGGAGCCGATCCCAACTGGGGTCGCATTATCTCCGCCGCGGGCTACTCGGGCATCGAATTCGATCCGGCAGACGTCGAGCTGCGGATCAACGACTTGTTGCTCTACCGCCGCGGTGCCCCAGTCGACTTCGATGCCGCGCAGGTTTCCGCTTCGATCCGCGACCATCGCGACACGCACATCGCGCTTCGGTTTGCCGAGGGGGACGCGGCCATTCGATTCTGGACGACCGACCTGACGGCCGAATATGTGCGGCTGAATGCCGACTACCACACATGAACACTCCGCTGCGGCGCGTGTGTATCGGGGCGGTGGTCTTGGTGGGCGTGTTTGTCGCGGCGGTGCTGGGCTACCGCATCGCGGGCCGCTCCTGGCTCGACGCCGTCTACATGGTCATCATTACCATCTCGACGGTCGGGTATGGTGAATCGAGCAATCTCTCGCCCGGCCAGCAGGTGCTCACGATCGGCGTGATCGTATTTGGAATTTCGGCTGCCTTCTTTACGCTGGGAGGATTCGTTCAAATGATGCTGGAAGGAGAGATCGAGCGAACGCTAAGACTCGGTCGCACGACCCGCGCGATTGAAGGGCTTGAGAACCACGTTGTGGTGTGCGGATTCGGCCGTATCGGCCAGATCCTGGCCCATGAATTGAAGTCCAATAGCCAATCATTCGTTGTCATCGACAGCGATCCGGAGAAGATCGCCGAGGCGCAGAACTTGGGCTATCTGGTGCTTTTGGGTGATGCCACCGAGGAAGAAATTCTGGTGTCGGCCGGAGTCGCTCGCGCTCACAGCCTGGTAACCGCCCTGCCCAACGACGCGGCCAATGTGTTCATTACGCTCACGTCGCGCAATTTGAATGCCCGCCTACAGATCATTGCCCGCGGCGAGTATCAAACCACCGAGAAGAAGCTGTACCAGGCCGGTGCCAACCGTGTCGTGCTCCCAGCGGCGATTGGCGCGCTGCGCATGGCGGCAATGATCACGCGCCCATCGACGATCGAGCTCATGGAGCTGGTCGCCGGTCAGAGCGTATTGGACGTCGAGGTGGACGAGGTCGCCGTTACGCCGGATAGCTCGCTTGTGGGTAAAACTATCGTCGATGCTGAAACTAGGCGTCGACATGGCCTGTTGGTCGTGGCCGTCAAGCAGAAGGCCGGCCCAATGGTGTTCAATCCCGGTGCCGAAGTCGTTCTTGAGTCTGGCGATACGATCATCGTCCTGGGGCGACTGGCCGACATTGACCGTTTTCGGGCGGATTTTAAGTTGTAGAAAATTCGGGTAACTGGGTAAGAGATACTCGACCGTAGGGGGTATGGGCCATCCCTTGACAGCTAGCATCGGTTGAATGGAAATGGAGCGATGCTTCGCGTGTTTGGTTTCCATTCGTACAGGCTAGGAGTGCCCAACTATGATGCTCGACCGACCTGATCGAGTGTGTCGCCGGACGACCTTTCCGATACTCGCGGCCGTGGCGGCGGTTGCCGCCTTGGCCATTGTGTTCATTGCCGGAACAACTCAGGCCGACGAGGCACCGGCTGAGCATGCCGCCCAAATGGCCCACAGCCTCGAGCTGTTCAAGGCCCAGGTTCGCACGCTGTTCAGCGAGCATTGCGTTAAATGCCACGGAGGCGAAAAGACCGAGGCCGAGCTGGACCTGACCACTCGCGAAGGCTTGCTCAAGGGAGGCGTTCAGGGACCGGCCGTGGTCGTTGGAAAGCCGCAAGATAGCCGGCTCGTGCGGCTGGTGCGGCACGATGACGAACCGAACATGCCGGCGGAGGGGGACAAGCTCTCCGACGAAGCAATCGAGCACATCTCGGCCTGGATCGCTGCCGGCGCGGCATACGACAAGCCGCTGGTCGACGCGGCCAGCACTTTTGTTTCCAAAAGAGTCAGCGAACAGGACCGGCGGTTCTGGTCGTTTCAACCCTTGGCAAAGCCGGCTGTGCCCTCGGTGGCCAACGAAGCCTGGTGTCGTACCGCTGTCGACCATTTTGTATTAGCCGCACTGGAGCGGAAGAGCATTTCGCCAAACGCGCCGGCAGAGCGGCGCAAATTGATTCGCCGGGCCTACTTTGATCTCATCGGGCTTCCGCCGACCGCCGAGGACGTCGAGGCTTTCGTGGCTGACCCGGCCTCCGATGCCTACGAGCGGATGGTCGACAAGCTTCTGACCAGCCCACATTACGGTGAACGCTGGGGCCGGCACTGGCTCGATCTGGCACGCTTTGCCGAAAGTCACGGCTACGAGCAGGACTACGATCGACCGAGCGCCTATCACTACCGCGATTTCGTCATTCGGGCCCTCAACGACGACATGCCGTACGACCGGTTCGTCAAGTTGCAGATCGCCGGCGACGAGTTCGAGCCGGATAACAACTTGGCCCTGATGGCCACTGGATTCCTGGGCGCGGGAACGCACGCCACGCAGATCACGGCGAACCAGGTAGAAAAGGAACGCTACGACGAGTTGGACGACATGGCAGCTACGGTCGGCACGGCCATGCTCGGCCTGACGGTCGGGTGCGCGCGCTGCCACGACCACAAATTCGATCCGATCCCGCAGGCCGACTACTACCGCCTGGTCTCAACCTTCACGACGACCGTGCGTAGCGAAGTGGACCTGGACTTCCATCCGGAGCGCTACAGGGCCGCCAAGACCGATTTCGACCGCCAGCATGAGCCAGTGGTC
>CAZUPX010001329.1:0-14482 GCA_964622155.1 uncultured Planctomycetaceae bacterium
ACCGGGATCTTGCCTCGCTGGTATGGCTCGACCATCACCAGTTGAGGCTGCACCGACGTGTCACTGGGCGCGGTGAAGCCGCGCACGTATTGCCGCGGATTCTCGAGCACAATGGCGGCCAAAGGGGCCGTGAAATCTCTCGATAGCCCCGTCGTCGAATTACCCCAGGCCACGGTATCGAACACGTGGGGGTTGTACAGCTCAAGGATGGCGTCGCTGCCAGTTGCGCCGGGCGCAAGCGCGGCACTCTCACCTGGCCGTTCACGCGACACAGGTCGCAAAACGGCCGTGACCGCAAATGGCTGGCGAGGACGGAAGAACATCTCATCCGGCCCCGGTGCGACTCGCTCGGCGACCATCGAATGTCCCAACCCGGCGGTGGCATAGTGATGCGAGATATCGGCGCTTTGAAATCGATCGGCCGATACAAGTCGTGAAAAGTCCTTTGGCTGCCAGGCAAATCCAAAATGTTTGACCGGCACGTTCCGCGTGCCATTCTCAAGGATGATCAGTTGTCCGCGAGGGTCCAAGCGGCCGTAGCGTTGTCCGGCTTGAATCAAGCCCGCCAAGGCCACGTGATAGGTTTGCCACGCAGTTTCACCGGCCGAGTTGACAGCGGACGTGCCGATCTCGAGGGCTTGCGCCGCCTGCCATGTCGAACGGTAGTAGAAATCGACACAGCGATCGATGCCGAGCCGATCAAGCCTGTCGGCCTCAACCAGCGTCGAGTGGCTTTGCGAGGCGGCGTCCGCCGAATAGAGCGGTGCCGCGCTGTAGCGGACGTTGTAGGAAGCCAAATTGCCCGGGGGATTCGTGGCAAATAGATTCTGCGAGAGGGCCTGGGTTCCGGACAGAAATCCATGCCCGAGAGCCAAAAGCCCCGCGAAACCAATCAGGCAATAGCGACCATAGCCCACTCGCAAGCGATCCGGTGCGCAACGGGGGGCTCGATCCATCGGGTCGTTTGAATTAGAAGCGCAGCATTGGGCGGAGAGGTTGCCAAATCAAAGATACCACGCTAGCGAACCCCTGACTGGTTGCGCGATCGCGGGCAGCAGATCGAGATGCACGCTGCGAGGTGTTGACCGCTGCAATCCTTACAGCTTCTCAAGCTGGCTGACTGATTGAGGCCAATGTGGTTGACGCTTGAGAAACAAACCCGCGCCAGCACTGTGCTGGCACGGGTTTGATGCAACAAACGAGGACTGCGAGTCTGCGCCTAGCAGGTCGCACTTCGGCGGCGTCGATAGAGCATGCCGACCAGCGCCACCAGCCCCAGGCCGGCCATGGCGATTGAGCTCGGCTCGGGCGTGGTCAACACGAAGGACAGATCGATCGACTGCGGGGCAAACGGATGGCCCGCGGGATAGTGCATGTCTTTCCAGAAGTTGGTATTCGGACCATTGAATCCGGCGGTGTCGGCGAACACCGCGTCGTCATTGAACCGATCCTGGATGCGCGAAGTTTTCCAGCCGAACGTGGCCGTGGTGCCGGGAAGCGTCAAGACTTCCGCCTGCACCTCGAACCAATAGATCGTGCCCACCGATTGCACGAAATTGAGACCCTGTGCGTCCACCAGGTTGTTGAAGTTGTACTGATACACCGCGTGGTCGGTGCCGATGATCGCATCCAGATTCGGGTCGTAGAACTGCTCGTTCGCCGAAATCACGTTGGGGTTCACCTTAAACTGTCCCGGCGCGAAAATCCCGGTCCAGAGCTGCGTGCCCGGGTGGCTATACGGGTTGGCAGCGGTGACCGGGACGTCGGACCAGAAGCTGATCTTGAATTGCATGGAGCCTGGATCCGCAAGGCCCGCCGAATTAATCGGCAACGCGTCCTGCAGCCACGAACCCCAGATATGCGCATCGGTGATCGGTCCCGACTGCGTGCACTGGAAATCGTCGGCCAACGTTTTCCATTGCGGGCCTGGGGGAACGGTAAAAACCGGCTGGATCGTGTCGAGCACATCCATGCCGGTGGTGCTCAGGTCGGGTCGCTGAATCCACTTGGCCCGGGCAAAGTCGGCCGGATTGTTCTCGTCCCAGTCGGCCAACGACAGAGTCGACATCGAGCAGACAGCGGCCGCGACGATCAAAACCAGGGCGAAAATCTTGAAGTTGCGTTGCATGAGCGGAATTCCTTGTGGTAGCGGAGCGCCGGAGAATCAACTCTCATCGTCGGCACGCCTGAATGTGAAACCTTGATTTGAGAGAAAGTCGGTACGGTCAAGACTGACGTCTTATTTCGCGCGGCGTCGATAGAGCATGCCCACCAGCGCCACAAGGCCCAGCCCGGCCATGGCGATTGAGCTCGGCTCTGGAGTGGTCAACACGAAGGACAAGTCGATCGACAGCGGGTGGAGCGGATGGCCCGCCGGGTAGATCATGTCTCTCCAAAAGGAGATGTTCGGGCCACCGAATCCGTTGGTGTCGGCGAACACCGCGTCGTCCATGAAATGCTGGCTCGGATCGCGTGTCTTCCAGCCGAATGTGGCGGGCACGATGCCGGTGGGGGGCGTCAAGATTTCGGCCTGCACCTCGAACCAATAGATTGTGCCCACGGATTGCACGAAATTCAGGCCCTGTGCGTCGACAAGGTTGTTGAAGTTGTATTGATACACCTGGCTATCGGTGCCGATGATCTGGCCAATGTTCGGGTCGTAGAATTGTTCCGGGGCGGTGATCACATTCGGATTCACTTGGAACTGTCCCGGCGCGAAAATCCCGGTCCAGAGCTGCGTGCCCGGATGGCTATATCGGATCAACTGGACCGTCCCCGCGGGCACGTCGGACCAAAAGCTGATCTTGAACTGCATGAAGCCTGGATCGGGCTGGCTCGCCGAGTTAGTCGGCAAAATGTCGTTTAGCCACGAACCCCAGATGTGGGCATCGGTGATGGGGCCCGATTGCGTGCACAGGAAATCGTCGGCCAACGTCTTCCACTGGGACGGAATTGGCGAGATCGGTTGAATGGTGTCGAGCACGTCCATGCCGGTGCTGGTCAGGTCGGGTAGCTGAATCCATTTCGCCCGGGCCACGTCGGCCGGATTATTGGGATCCCAGTCGGCCAACGACAGCGTCGACATCGAGCAGAAGGCGACCGCGACGAACAGAACCAAGGCGAAAGTCTTGAAGTTGCGTTGCATGAGCGAAATTCCTTGTGGTAGCGGAGCGCCGGTCGATCAACTCTGATCGCAAGCACGCCTGGAGGTTTGACAAATTCTTAACGCGAAGGCTGCCAGCAGTCTCGCGAGACTGCCAGAACCGGAGAAACCTGGAAGCGGCCCATCGCACTGGACCCGGCCGCTGGGGAAAACGTGGATACCGACCAAAGAGAGGTGCGCCAGAAACGAAGCACCGCGGAAGATCGCGATGCGGATGTGAGTCGAGGCGGCCGATAACGCCGATTGGGCCCCTGCATCGACAGCCGAATTGACAGATCCCGCCTGACCAAAAACTCTCATTAGCAGATCCAACTCGATGGTTTAAAGAGCGTAGCTACAACCAACACCGAGAAACGCGTACGACTTGGTGCCATGTGAATCGTGCAAACCGCTCACACAACCAGATCGATACGCGGGATCTATTTCATTAGCGTGCTCTGCCAATCGTGAAACTGTCGGTCATTAGCTCTCCAAACGACCAGCGAGCCGTCGGCTCGGACGTCGATGCCGATACGCATAAACCGCCAAGCCACCGGCGCCCAGCGCCAGCAAGATTGCGCCGGATGGTTCTGGAATCTGATGTGAAGGAGAAAACGATGGGACGCTGTTGACCGTCCCGTCGATGACTGATGCGAACGTCGTAACAAACGTCGACGCGTTGGTCTGCAGGACAAGTAGCGCCGTCGTGATCCCGGGAGCGATTGCACCGGGACCGACCGGCGACCCGAAGAAACCAAAGCCCACCGTTCCTGCCGCCGAGCGATCGATCAACGTGGCCGCCAACCCCGAACCGATCTGGTAACTGGCGTCGATCGAGAAGCCCGAGAAATTGTTGATCGTCAAGCGGTGAATCGGGTCGAGACTTACTAGATCGTTCGACACCTGATAAACGAACGTCAGGCCGCCGTAGGGATTCGAAATGTCGTTGTTGTAAACTTCCGACTTGAGCGTGCCGGAATACAATGGCGCCGCGGAAAACGGCACGCTCATCGAGGCGAGGGGTGCGCCGACCGTGGGGTCCGGCTCACCGGGAGCGGGATAGAGCGTCGCCCCGGCCAGCAATGGTGTAGCGTGGCAAACTTCAGCGCACCAAAGGCACGCAGCCACGCAAAGAATACAATTCGCGAGGTGAAATGTTTTCACGAGCAAAACCTCAGAAACTTCGGATCAACGGCATAGGGTCGCCAACTAACACGTGTGTGAATAACCACCACGAATTAGTTCATTAGCGACCCCATTCGCACGATCGAGTTTCGAGGATTGCTCACGAGCCATCTCAGACGGAAATCATCGAACCGGCGCAGAGTATAACGCGTCTACCAGAAAAAACAAGTATTTTTTTCCGAAACATAAAAATTGACTCTCCCGCCGCTCAGACGAACAGTCGCATGCCGCGCCGCCAAGAACGCAACCATTTGAGTGCATGTCTTAACGTTCGGAAGCCGCGCTGATATCGACATCGAGCGCTGGTCGGACGGCTCAGGCCCAACCGCCGGCTCACCGCTTCTCGCGGTAATTTCGGCGCGAATGGTCCGAAGAAACGGCGCATTCTTGCGGAGATACTCGCATCGGTACAGCAGTGCGGTCACGCAGAAATGCTAAATTCTCGGGGAGACTTGACGGCATCCCCCCCTTCTGGAGAATCAAGCATGTGTTGCGATTTTACGAAGCCAGCACACCTGTGGGCATTGCCGACTCGACCGCCATCTGGCCTTCTTTTGCTTTGCGACCGTGAATTTTGAGCCAACGCGCTCTGCGAACCCAGTAGAAGCGGACGGGCAGGAACAAGTCGACGACCTCGTCCGAAATAAGCAAGCCACCTAGCACGGGCAACGCCATCGGCGCCAGGATCTCTCCGCCAACTCCCGTGGCGAAGACCATCGGAAAGATGGCGATGATCGCCACACCCTCAGTGAGCAGCTTGGGCCGCAGCCGATGCACGGCCCCCTCGATGACGGCCTGGCGGAGCTCTTCCAGCGATTTGATGTTTTCGAGGCCCCCCCGCTTTTCGATCGCCTCTCTGAGATAGACCAGCATGATGATGCCAGTCTCAGTGGCCATGCCAAAACAGGCGATGAAACCGACCCACACCGCGACGCTGAAATCCATCGGCGGGGCCGACCAGCCCTGCATGATCTTTGGAAACAGGAACATGAAGAATGCACCGCCGGCCAGGGCCTCGGGCACCGCCATCAGCATCAGCACCGCGTCGGCCAGGTCGTTATACGTCAAGTAAAGGATGATGAAGATCAGCGCGATGACGGCCGGAAATACGAATCGCAACGTCCGAGCCGCCCGAACCTGGTGTTCAAACTCGCCGCTCCACTCGACATGGACGCCCTGCGGCAGCGCGACTTTTTGAGCGACGACTCGCTGAGCTTCATCGACGAAACCCACGATGTCTCGGCCGCGGACGTTGAGCGTGACATAATTGAGCAGCCGCCCGTTCTCGCTCTTGATCATCGCAGGACCTTCGACGATGTTGACGCTGGCCACCGCGCTCAACGGTATCAGCACCTGGCCGCGCGCGGCGTGCGGAGGGCCGGCCGCGTGACTCTCCTCGGCATTGGTTCCGGTGCTCGCCAGGCCCGGGTTTGCCATTTCGGGTGGCTTTCCGCCGGGCGCAGATCCGGCCATCGCGGTGCTAGTGCCTTGTGCGGTATTTGACATGCTATTGGCGCTGACCAACAGGCGGCGAATACTCTCTTCATCCTCGCGGCTGGCACGGGCATAGCGGATCCGCACCGGAAAGCGGTCTCTCTTTTCGACCGTATAGGTCACTGCCCTGCCGGCCAATGCGATCTCGATCTCGTTCTGGATATCTTCCACCGAAATGCCGTACCGCGCGGCCTGCTGGCGGTCGATGTCGATTTGCAAATAGCCCTTGCCCATGATGGGGGCGGCGACGACATCGCGGGCGCCATTGATGGGCTTTAGCGCGGCCTCGATTTCCTTGCACATCCGATCGATGGAGTCCAGATCTTCGCCGAACACCTTGACTCCGATGTCGGTGCGCACACCGGTCGAGAGCATTTCGATCCGATTGATGATCGGCTGCGTGAAGATGTTGCTCCAGCCCGGCACTTGCAGGACGCGCCCCATTTCGTCGTCGACCAGATCGCCTTTTGGGCCGGTCTGTCGGGGCCAGAAAAACACCTTGTTGGCAAATTCGCTGTCGAGATCGGCGCGCAAGGCATTAAAAGGCTCAAACGCCTGGGGGTCAACTTCGCGCCCCAGTTGCGAGTTGATGACTTCTCGCGCGAATCGCTCCGACTTATGCTCGTGCTGGACGCCGCGTGTCAGCCCAGCCTTTTCGGCCGCTTTGACCAGCTCCTCCGTCGCGTAGGCGTTGAACGCCGCCGCGCCGCGATCGTGAAGTTCCCAGTTCACCCGCTCCACATGCTCTATCCATCGCTTGTCGCGCTCGCGCTCGGCCGCCCGCAAGACCTTGTCGTAGAACGTCTCGCGATGATTGCCCAATGATTCGGCGATCGCCCCGAGGAGCCGTGCAATGCGGCCCCGGTGAAGCTCAAACGCGGCGACGAGATTGTCGACGACGCCGTTGGACTTGAGGTCTTTGCCCACGTCGCGCGCAAGGGCGGTGACATCTTCCAGTGCGGGCCGCTTCGCGAGCCATCGACCGTATTTCGGGGCTAACGCGTCTGTCAGGCGGTCGATTGTGGCGGCTTCGTCCGCCTCCTCCGACCAGGTGAGCTTTACGGAGTGCCCTATCTGTCGGATCGTCTCGGCAACGCAATGTCTGGTCAACACCGTCTCCAAGTCGACCTCGAGCTCCTTGTAACGCAGCAGTGCCAACTCGCGCATCATCTCATCGAACCGCTCCAGCGATTTCTGAGTGGCATCATTGATCAGGTTGCGGCGCTTGTCGTCGTATTCGCGCAGGATTTCGACACGCGCCAGTTTGTCAACGTTGCTCAGTTCGGTGTCCGTAGGCGCACCGGCCACATAGCCGTTTGCTTGCAACGCGTCCAGAACTGCGCCAACTTGCGCCTCGGCGTGGGGATACTTGAGTACGCGCTTCGGCCACAGCTCCTTGGGCCGGAAGTTGACGAACGTCTCGACCATGTCGAGCGGAGCGGGGTCGGTGGGTGTGTCGGCACGGCCGGCCTTGCCGATCACCGATTCGACTTCGGGAAAGCCGCGCAACAGTGCGTCGCGGGCTTTCAAGTCGTCGGCCGATTGCGTGACGCTGGCGCGCGGCACGGTGATGGGCATGTCCAGCGTGGTGCCTTCGTCCAAAGCCGGCATGAAGGCCACACCGATCTTCGTGAAATGAAACGCCCACAGCCCCAACAACACCAGGCTGGCCAAAGATAGGCATTGCCATTTGAAGCCGCGCGTCGAAATTACCGTCAGCGAGCTGACCAGTGCAAACACACCCAGAAACGTCTGCCGCCAAGCCAAATCACTGGCGCCTTGACCCATGATGGCTTGCAACGGAAACATGCCGGCCGCCAGGATCAACAGGGCCGCAAACATCCACATCACTAGATTTCGCCGCGGCAGCGCCCAGGTTAACAGCGGCTTGTAGATGTTGATGAAGCTGCGGACGATCCAGTTCTCCTCCTCGCCCCGCAACCGTCCCTTGATGAATATGGGAATCAGCGCCGGCACCAGCGTAACCGAGATGATCGCCACGCCGTGCATGGCAAAGCTCTTGGTGAACGCCAGCGGGTGAAACAGCTTGCCTTCTCGGCCGCTGAGCATGAACACCGGCACGAACGACAGCAGCATGATCATCACCGAGAAGAAGATCGGCCGACCCACGGTGCGGCAGGGCCCGACCACCAGCTCGCGGATGTCGCCCGTCACCTTGCGATCGCCAAAGTGAGCCTTCAAATGGTGCGTGGCGTTCTCGGTCATCACGATCGCCTGATCCACCAGGATGCCGATCGAGATCGTGATGCCGGCCAGCGACATGATGTTGGCCTGGATGTCGACCAGCCCCGTGGCGCGCAACACCCACATCAGCAAAAACGAGAACAACACCGCCAGCGGCAGCGTGACGCAGATCACAAACACGCTGCGGACGTGCGTCAGGATCAGCAGAATCGCAATCGACGCGATGACCATTTCGTGCCACATCACGTCGCGCAGCGTATGGATCGCGCCGCTAATGAGCCGCGTGCGGTCGTACGCTGGCACAATATGGACGCCATCGGGCAGGCCCGGTTGCAGCTCTTGAATGCGGTCTTTGACCCGCTGAGTGACGGCCAAGGGATTCTCACCGTGCCGCATGAGCACGGCCCCACCCACGACCTCGTTGCCGTCCTTCTCGTACACGTTGCGGCGAAACTGCACGCCCACGCGCACGTCGGCCACGGTCTTCACATAGATGGGAATGCCGTTGACTTCCTTGATCACCGTGTTTTCGATGTCACGCTTGTCTTTGATCCAACCGACGCCGCGGACGATGTACTCGGCGTTGTTCTTTTGAATGACGCCGCCGCCGGCCGGCATATTGCTTTTGCCCACCGCCCCGTACAACTCTCCGAGCGAGATGCCATACGATCGCAAGTCCTCCGGACGCACGTCCACCTGGTACTCCAGCGGTGTGCCGCCGACAATCGCCACGTCCGACACGCCGGGCGTGGCGTTCAATTGGGGCGCGACGTAGAACTTGTTCAAGGCCCAAAGTCTGGCCGAGTCGATCGGGTTGTAAGGACTGGACTCAAGCGTGTACCAGAACACCTGCCCCAGGGCAGTCGCGTCTGGCGCCAGGTAGGGAGCGACGCCCGCGGGCAGAAACGTGCTGGCCTGCCCCAGTTTCTCCGTCACTCGCTGCCGGGCAAAATAGAAGTCGATGCCGTCCTCGAAGATGATCGTGATCATCGAGAAGTTGAACTCGCTCGACGAGCGGACCGCGCGCACGCCGGCCAGCCCTTGCAGCTTGCGCGACAGGGGATAGGTCACCTGGTCTTCGATCTCGCGGGGACTGCGGCCCATCCAATCGGCAAATACGATCACCTGGTTCTCGCTCAGGTCGGGCACGGCATCGACCGGCGTGTTCAGCACGGCGAAAATGCCGGCCACGGTCAGCACCGCCGCAATCACCAGTACGATAAACCGGTTACGGATCGACAGTTCGATAATCTTTTCGATCATGACGGCATCCGACTATGGTGAAGCGGGAGTCGCACTCCCGCGGTTTTGTGCTTTCAAGCTGGTCGCCTTCGACACGCTGGTTTTGGGATCCGCCAGGGCCTTCTTCTGGCAACCCGCACAGCACAGGTACACTGTCTGACCTTCGAGCGAGAGCTTGATCGGTTTCCCCATCGACCCCAGGCGGTTCTCGCCCAGGATGACGCAATACTTTTGCGCGATCGCCGCCGCGCGATCCGCCGCCGAGAGCTTGCCCAGATTGGCCGCGATCTCGGCCTCGTCATCGGCATCCGCGGGCGCCGCCGCGGGCATTTCTGACGGCGACGGCGCGCTGGCGGGCTTCTGCGCGGCTAACTGCGCCGCGGTGATCTTTGCTTCCTCGTCTTCGGGGGTCGAAGGACGCACCGTGCTGGCCGTCGACTGGCCCGACTTCGAGCCGCCGCTGCCGCCGAAATAGATCGAACCGGCGGCGGGGTTCAAACGTGTCTCCGCGTCGACGAGAAACGAACCGATCGCGACGAACCGATCGCCGCGCGCCAAGCCATCCAGGATGGGATATAGCGTCTGGCCGTCGGCTCCCATCATGCGCGGCCCGACTTTGACACGCACGCCGTCGAAGGTGCCTGGGATCGTTTCGCGATAGATGATTTTTTGCGCTCCGGTATCGATGATAGCGCTTTCCGGCACGGCCAGGACCCGACCGTTCTCGAGCATCGCCGTTCGCTCCGAGTCGTCGCCGGCGGCCGTCACTAGCGTCGCCAGATCCTTCGGCTCGACTTTAAGCGCGACCGTGGCCGTCGAACCGGGACGCAGCTTGTGGCCTGGATTGTCGATTTCGCAGCGGATGGTCAATGTCCGCGTGTACTGATCGACGTGCGGAAAGACGAAGCTCAGCTTGCCCTCGAACACCTCGCCGGGCAACGCGCGCGTGACCACCGAGATGGCCATGCCGTCGCCGTTCAACCACTTGCCCGGATGCTGCTGATCGAGCGGCAGAAACTCCATGTCGTCTTCGTAAACTTGTGCCTGGATCCAGACGGTCGAAAGGTCGGCCACGTCGTACAGCGGACTTCCCTCCTCGACGTACTGTCCTTCGCGAACGTACTTGCGGATGATGTGGCCGCTGATCGGAGAGCGAATCGTCAAATCGACGCGCGCCTTGTCGGAGCGAAGGATTTCGGCAATCTGCGATTCGTCGATACCCAAGAGTTCCAGACGTCTCTGAGCACTTTCCTGATTCTTTGGGTTGCCGCTGCGCTTGGCGTCGAGCAGGTTTCGAACCGTGACGACAAGATCGGGGCTGTAGATCGAGGCCAATTCCGTGCCGGCTTCAACCATCTGACCGGTTTCGTTGACCAGCAGCCGATCGATGCGTCCGGCGATCCGCGCGGAGACGGTCCGCTGTCCACGTTCGTTGAATTCGACAAACCCGACGGCCTTGATCTCCTTCGACACGCGATGAAAATCGAGAGCCGATGTTTGCACGCCGGCCAACACCACTCGATAAGGCGAAAGCTGGACCCGGTTGACGATGCCCGCGGGCAACGCCTCGTCGCGCCGCTCACCCTTTTTGCGTTTCGAGAGCGGCATGAAGCAGATCGGGCATTTGTCCTTGCCGTTATCTCTCACGACCGAGGGGTGCATGGGGCAGAACCACTCGACGTCCCCCGCGCCGGCCGCCGCCGCGCTAGCCGGCCGAGTCCATTTGTCGTAATAAGCGACCAGCAGATCCCACTGCGTGATGATCACGCCGATCACGAGCAGAATGCCAACGAACCGCAGGCGGGCGAGCTTCACCAGAATGATGAAATCGAACCACCACCAGGCTTTTCGCCAGCCGGTCAAGCCCGGTGGGGCGCGCAGCCCCCCCTCGTCGATCGCTTCCGGGCCGAGTTCGCTAGCCGCCGTACGCTGTTCATTTTGATGAGACATACTCGATCGCTCACTGGTAAGGACGTTGATTGGACTTGTCTCGTCTCTCGTTGCTTAAGAAGCAGCCGTGGCGCAGTCGGCTCAACCCGAGAGTCGAGTGCTAACCCGCCAGCAGCCACGGCTGCCAGGTTCAACCCGTGCAGCAATTGGTCAAAGGGACTGCCACGAATGATGCCACGCAGGCAAACAATTTGGCCCGAATGGCTCGCCAGAAGCGCGCAGCGCGAGGCTGCGCAGATAGCAAATCACGTCTGAATTCGGACGTGTTGCGTTTGCAGCGTAAGAGTCGCCGAGGAGATCGAACCGTCGTCGACCATCGACAGCCGGCACTGACCGCCGATGTCGCTCGGAGTGTCACAGTCCGCGGCGAGCACAGCAAACACCAACGATCCGCGGTTCTCGACGTTCGGACGCAGCGGCGTATCGACTGGCACCTGTTGCGACGAACGCCCCACACAGCAGGGCATGCCACAACCGCCGCCATCCTCCGTCGGACAACAGCAAGCCGAATGTGTCGGCCGCGAAGCGCGCTGGCTCGCACCGGGACACCCAGCGCAAGCCGGCATCGGAACGGTTGCCACGGTCGCGCACACAGCCAGCACGACGACAACCAGTGCTCGGATTGGCTTGGAACGGATTGGCATTGCTATCGGCTATGCGTGCACAGGCACCGGAGGTTCGCAAGTTCTCTAAATTGTACGACCCTCAGACTCAGACGGCAACAACGGTTTGCAGCCAATCCTGACCGATGCGTGTTAAGCCGTAGTGGCGTCTCACAAATACGTTAAGCCGATTGCACGGCAAATCCGATGCAAACCGATGTCGCCTCCAAGCGGCCGCGTTTGCTAACCCGCCAGCCAGAAATCTCCCTCCACGAACCGGGTCGATTCATGGCAGCTATCAAGCCTGCGGGTTATTGCGCGCGCATGGGGCTGGTGGTGTTGTTTACGGCTGGGTGCGGTTTGTCGAAGCCGCACCTCCAGTCCAGCGCAATTGCGACGGCAGTCCGATCGGCGGCGCCTCCGGCTACGGCACCTGTCGCCCAGTCGACGCCCGCCGCGGCGCGGCGGGATGTCATCTCCGTCAATCATCGCGTGCCGCTCGAAAGCGAGCCGGCCGCGTTCCAGGACGGGCTGTTTGCGGCAAGTCAGGAGCTCTCGCTGCCGGCGTTGTTGCAGGAGGTTGAGGCCCGCAACCCGTCGATCCAGGCTATGGTTCACGCCTGGCAGGCGACGGCGCAACGGTATCCGCAGGTCGTCTCGCTCGACGATCCAATGTTCATGACCATGATGGCGCCGGCGTCGTTCGGCTCCAGCCAGGTCGAGAGTGCCTACATCCTGCAAGGCTCGCAAAAACTGCCCTGGTTCGGCAAGCGGCCGACTCGCGGACAGGCCGCGCAGGCCGATGCCGACGCCGCCTATTTCGACAGCAACGACACGCGCTTGCAGGTAGCGCAGGTCACGCGGCTCGCGTTTTACGATTACTATCTGGTCACACGCGAGAGTGAACTAGTCGACCAGAACGCTCAGGTGCTGCGCGAGTTTCGGGCGGCGGCACAGGCGAAGTACGAGAACAACCAGGTCACCCAGCAAGACGTGTTGCAGGCCGACGTCGAGCTGACCGACACGCAGCGACGTCGCATCGAGATCGATCGCATGCGGAACGTCGCCGCGGCCCGAATCAATACGCTGCTGCGGCGCCCGCCCACTGCTCCGTTGCCACCGCCGCCACGCGGGCTGGTCCTCGACGGCGAACCGCCGACCGTGGACCAGTTGCAAGTTCTGGCGACGATGCAGCGCCCCGACCTGGCCGCGTTGGGAGCGCGAGTGCGGGCGGAGGAAGCGGCGGTAAACCTGGCGCTTAAGCAGTACTATCCGGACGCCGAGTTCTTCGGCCGTTACGATTCGTTCTGGCAGCCGGCGTCGACCCAGAGCGACTTGCGAGGCCAGGTGGGGATGAACGTGAACGTGCCGATCTATCGCAACAAGCTGAATGCGGCGGTGTGCGAGGCCCAGTTCCGGCTGAGTCAGCGCCGCGCGGAGTTCCAGCAGAAATCGCTCGACATCCAGTACGACGTTCAGTCGGCCTACGAACAAGTTCAAGAGAGTCGCCGCGCGGCCGAACTGTACACGAGCCAGTACCTGCCTCTTGCCGAACAGAATCTGGAAGTCGGCCGCGCGAACTATGACGTCGGCAAAACCAACTTCCTGTCTCTGGCGCAAGCACAGCGGCAAGTCATCGGAGTCCGCGAGAAGTATCAGCAAACTTTGGCCGACTACCATCGCCGCCTTGCCGACTTGGAACGCGCGGTCGGAGGAAACTTGCCGACCACTGCCCAGCGCGGCGTTGAAGAAATACCGCAGCCGTAGTCGTAGTAGCTCGCCGGCGATAATCTGTCGGGTGGCACGCGCGTGAAAACATCTCTAAGGCCGCAATCGGCGCTCGCGGTGGTTGTTGGTGTCGCCGATGACCAGGCTGCCGTCGGGAGCGACTCAGATTCCGTGCGGACGGTCGAACCTGGCTGACAACGGCGCGCCGCCGTCGCCGCCGAAGCCCTCGGCGAAGCCGATCTATCGAAGTCGTCCCAACCCGTGAACGGTTACAGCGGCGGCGGTACATGGTTATGATGGCCGGCGCGCGTCGTGGGGGGCGCACTGACCTGCCACTCGCAAACTCGTATAATTCTGTGTCGCGCTTTCGAGCGCCGTAACGAAAGTGATCCATCATGCAAACGCAACTAGCCGTTGTCGGCGGAGGACCAGGAGGTTATGCCGCGGCGTTTTTGGCCGCCGACATGGGTATGCAGGTCACGCTCATCGAGGCCGAACCGCGCCTGGGCGGGACCTGCCTGCTCAAGGGGTGCATTCCGTCCAAAGCCTTGCTGCACGTCGCACGGGTGATTACCGAGACGCGCGAGCTGGGCGAATGGGGCATCAGGTATCCGGCCCCGAGTATTGACATCGACGCCGTGCGGGCCCGCAAAGACAAGATCATCAACTCGCTGGCCAGTGGATTGAAGCAACTGGCCAAGCAGCGGAAGGTCAAGGTCATCTCGGCCCGCGCGACCTTCGCAGACTCGCAGACACTGCGCCTGGAAGGTGGCGACCCGGCGACGTACAGCGAACCGAAGCTGACATTCGAGCATTGCATCCTGGCCAGCGGCTCGATTCCTGCCATCCCGTCGGCGTTCAAACTGCCCACCGATCGTGTGATGGACTCCACCGGCGCTTTGCAACTGGCCGACATTCCCGAGACCCTGCTGGT
>CAZUPX010001330.1:0-7449 GCA_964622155.1 uncultured Planctomycetaceae bacterium
TCGTGGCCGCCGGTGGCGACGGCACTATTGCCGAGGTGGTCAACCGCACCGCTCCCGATGTGCCCATCACGGTTTATCCCATGGGCACGGCAAACTTGCTGGCCGGCTATTTTCGGCTCAAGGCCGACTCGGAGTCGCTGGCACGCACGCTGGTCGATCGGGCCACGGTGCGGCTCGACACGGGACGAGCCAACGGGCGGATTTTTACGCTCATGGCCGGCTGTGGGTTCGACGCCGACGTCGTGGCCCGTCTGCATCGCAAACGGCACGGCGGCAATATCAGCTACTGGACGTGGGCCATGCCGCTGTTGGAATCGATTCGCAATTACCACTATCCGGACCTGCATGTATACTGCGAGTCGATGGTCGACGGCCAGGTGACGAAGTTTGATTATCCGACGCGGTGGGCCTTTGCCATTAACCTGCCATGTTACGCCGGTGACTTGCTGGTGGCGCCCGAGGCCAATGGCACCGACGGCTTACTGAACGTGGCTACGTTTGGACGGGGTTCGATTTGGCACGCCTTGCGCTACGTGGGGCTGGTCGCGCTGGGTTGGCACCAGGTCTTGTCCGACTATCGCACGGCGCTTGTGAGGAGCGTGCGGATCGAATCCAGCGAGGCCGTGCCGTATCAATTGGACGGCGATCCCGGAGGATTTCTGCCGTTGGACATTGACGTGCTGCCGCAGCGCATGACCCTCATGGCGCCGCGCAAACGACTTGAGGAGCTGGTTGAAGGAACAAATTCGCCACTCGGCGCGGGAGCCAGGTAGTGTCCAACAATCCAGCCACGATCGGTCTCTATCGCTGCGGCCGCGGCCAGCCGCTGTTGGTGATTGCCGGCCCGTGTGTCATCGAAAGCGAGGAATTGACGCTGCACATCGCGGAGTGCTTGCGGCAGATCGCCTCGCAGTTGCCGCTCTCGCTGGTGTTCAAGGCCTCCTTTGACAAGGCCAATCGCACGAGTCTCGACGCCTATCGCGGGCCGGGGCTCGTTGCGGGGCTCAAGATTCTCGCCCGCGTCAAACAAACCGTCGGGTTGCCCGTGACCACCGACATCCACGAGTCGCACCAGGCGGCGCCAGTGGCCGAGGTTTGCGACTTGATCCAGATCCCGGCGTTTTTAGCTCGACAGACCGACCTGCTGGTGGCCGCGGCCGGCACGGGGCGGGCAATCAACGTAAAAAAGGGCCAATTCATGGCCCCCGCCGACATGCGACACGTCGTCGGCAAACTCGAAGCCGCCGGCTGCCGTAATATTCTATTATGCGAGCGTGGCACGTTCTTTGGCTATGGGCGGCTGGTTAACGACATGCGGGCGATTCCGCAAATGCAAGACTTGGGAGTGCCCGTCGTGTTCGATGCCACGCACAGCGTTCAAGAACCGGGCGGGCTTGGCAAGGCCACCGGCGGAAACCGCGCGATGGTTGAGCCACTGGCCCGCGCTGCGACGGCCGTCGGGGCCGACGCTCTGTTCTTCGAAACCCACCCCACGCCCGACACTTCGCCCAGCGACGGACCCAACATGGTGCCTCTGTCTGAGTTTGGCGGACTACTGGCACGGCTGGTGCGTATTCGCGAAACCGTGGAGGCGCTGTCGTGAACGCGTGGCACATGTCTGGCCGCCGTGTGCTGCTGGCGGTTGCCGCGGTCGGCGCCTGTCTGGTCGCTACGCTTGGCTGCGATCGGGCTCCGCCGCGAGGCCCTGCGCGCGGACCGGCCGCGCAGAGCGGTTCGCACGGCGGATTGTTCGATTCGGTGGCCGATACGCTCGATCGACTGGAACAGTTCGATCTCGATCAAATGCTGCCGCAGATGTGCGACCGGCTCAATCAGTGGAATCTGCAAGAGAAGCCGAAGGTCGTCTGGAAGGTCGATCCGCTGGTCGCTGAGCTGCCCGCTGAGCTGCGCGCGTTGACGACGATCAAGACGCTCGATGTCGTTCAATATCGCACACCGGACGCCTTGTACTTGCAGGAATCGGTGTGGCTGCGCGACATTTCCACAGCGGCGCGTGCCGATCAGTTCGACGAGGTCGCCGTCGCCGAACGGCTGTTCGATTGGACGGTGCGCAACATTGACCTGGACGGTGACGCACGCGCCTCGCAATTGAAGTCCCACCCTCACGTGCCGACACAGATTCTGCTGTTTGGCCGCGGCGATGCACTGGAACGGGCGTGGATTTTCATACTGCTGGCGCGGCAGCAGGGATTGGACGCGGTGCAACTGGGGCTCGCCGATGACGGCGGCCGTAACTTGCGCCCCTGGGCCACGGCCGTATTGGGCGGAGGGCAGTTGTACCTGTTCGATTGCGAACTGGGTTTGCCGATCCCCGGACCCGACGGGAAGGGCGTGGCGACGCTCGAACAAGTCGTGGCCGACGACTCCTTGTTGCGGCGGCTCGATTTGGACGAGGGGCACCCGTACCCCGTGCGCAGCGATGACCTGAAGCACGTCGTGGCCTACGTCGAGGCGTCGCCCAATAGCCTGTCGGCGCGGATGGCACTGCTGGAGTCAAGGCTGATCGGCAAACGAAAGCTGGTGCTGACTTCACCTGCCAGCGGACTGGTGGAGCGAGTCGAGGGCATGCCGCACGTTGCGGAAGCGAAGCTTTGGCCGCGGCCGTTTGAGGTCATCTTGTCGCAATCGAAGCTCAACGAAGCGGAGCAACGCGAGGTCGCCCGCGAGATGTTCGTATTTGACGTGACGCCCAGCTTATTGCGTGGTCGCATGGCGTACTTCAAAGGCACCTACGAGGGAGAGCAAGGGGCCAAGCGGTTTTTGCTAAACGCGAGGCCGTCTAGAGCCACGATCGAGAATTTCAAGCTCGGCCCCGACCTGGCTAAACGGATTAAGAAGGAGTCCCATTCTCAAGTCGAAGCGATCTACACGCTGGCGCTGCGGCAAAGCAAGCAGGATGCCAGCTATTGGCTCGGGCTGGTGTCGTTCGATGAGAAGGACTATCCCACCGCGATCGAGTACTTCGACCGATTCACACTCGCCGACCATCCGAAAGGCCGATGGACGAGTGCGGCCCGGTACAACCTGGGGCGGGTCTATGAAGCCCAGGGTGACGTCGATCGCGCAGTGGCGCAATTTGAGTCCGACGCTCAAACGCGGCAATGGCACGGCAATCAACTGCGTGCCCGCTGGCTGAAAGAAATACCAGCCGCCGAAGCAAAGTCGGCCGAATCGGCTGCACGGTGAGATCGCGTGCCAACCGGCCCCCGCATGATCCAAGCGGTGCGGCTGTGCAATCGTATCTTGTGGCTGCCAGCGGGAATTGGTAAATTCACGCTTTGGCCGTGCCGCGCGGATGTGCATCCCGAGCATTGCCTCGTTGCGTACAATGGTCGTGTGGTGAGAGACATGAAGAAAGACGTCCATCCCGAATACTTTGTGACGACCGTCAAGTGCGGTTGCGGCAATACCTTTACAACGCGCAGCACGAAGCCTGAGATGAAGGTCGACATCTGCAACGTGTGCCATCCGTTCTATACCGGCAAGCTGAAGTTCATCGACACGGCGGGACGAATCGAGAAGTTCAAGAACAAGTTTGCCACCGCGGGCTATGCCAGCCTGAAGCGTGGCAAGAAACAGCCTGAAGCCAAGCCCGAATCGTAGCCTGACGCTCGCACGCCGCTATCGCGCCCCGGTTCGCTAGGTGCATGACAGCGGCGTTTCTGTTTACATGACTTGGACGAGGCGCCGTCAATCCCGGCCCAGGCCGAGCGACAGTTGACGGCGCTATGGCTTAATGGAGAGCCATTGTGGGTTTGCGCGAAACGCTGGAAGGGCATCTGGCCCGCTTTGAAGAGCTGGAAAAGCAACTGGTCGATCCGGACGTGCTGTCAATTCCGGCACGCGTGGCTGCCGCCGCGCGCGAGCATGGGTCGCTTGCCAGACTGGCCAAGAAGTATCGCCGCTTCAAGGAGCTCAACAACCAGATTGTCGAGGTCCAGGAACTGATCGGCGGCAAGGACTCCGAGATGCGCGAGATGGCCGAGGCCGAGTTGCCCAACCTTCGTGTAGAGCGCGAAAGACTCTGGGACGAGCTGTTGGAAATGACCATCGGTGGCGAGGACGCGCAGCGTGCCCGCATTGTCATGGAGATTCGCGCCGGCACCGGCGGCGACGAGGCGGCGCTGTTTGCCCGCGATCTTTACGAAATGTACAAGCGGCACGCCGAAGGCAAAGGGTGGAAGGTCGAGGTGCTCGACCTCAACGCCACGGAGCTGGGCGGATTCAAAGAAATCATTCTAGGTATCCAAGGCGAAGGCGCGTATCGCGAGCTGCAGTACGAAAGCGGCGGCCATCGCGTGCAACGCGTTCCCGAGACGGAGACCAAAGGCCGTATCCACACCTCCGCGGCCACCGTGGCCGTGCTGCCTGAGCCCGAGGACGTCGAGATCGATCTCAAGCCCGACGACTATCGCAAAGATATTTTCTGCGCCAGCGGTCCTGGCGGCCAGCACGTCAACAAGACGGCTTCGGCAATTCGCCTGACGCACCTGGCCACCGGCATCGTCGTGCAGTGTCAGGACGAAAAGAGCCAGCACAAGAACTTTGCCAAGGCGTTGCGAGTGCTCAAGACGCGGCTGTACGAGGCCAAGCGCGCCGAGGAGCACAAAAAGCGGTCCGACGAACGCAAGACGCTCGTGGGATCCGGCGACCGCAGCCAGCGGATACGCACGTACAACTTCGCCGAGAACCGAGTGACCGATCACCGCATCAACCTGACGCTCTACAAGCTCGACTCGATCCTGGCGGGTGCCGTTCAACCGTTGACCGAAGCCCTGACCGACTACGACCGCCAGCAACTACGCAAAGACATGGGCACGGCCGAGTAAGGGCCGGGAGCTAGGGGCCAGACAAGAACGGAAGCGGCAGCGCTGTGGCGTGAGGGTCGATTCGCGGTCGACGTCGCTGACGTTTTGCCAATCCTGAAATTGCGTCCTCGCGGTGAATTCCAAGTACCCAGGCCCCTGATCCCTACTCCCATGGCCGACGAGTGGACAATCGGGCGCCTGCTCGGATGGACGGCCGACTATCTCAAACAACACGGTTCCGAGAGTCCTCGCTTGGAAGCCGAAGTGCTGTTGGCTCACGCTCGCGGCTGCAAACGAATCGAGCTTTACACAAGCTTCGAGGAGCCGGCGGCCGACGAGCTGCGCACACGGTTCCGCGACCTGGTGCGCAAACGTGCCGAGGGCGTGCCGGTCGCCTACCTGGTAGGGCACCGCGAGTTCTTTTCTCTCGATTTCCGCGTCACGCCCGACGTGCTCATTCCGCGTCCAGAGACCGAGTTGATCGTGATGACGCTGTTGGATCTGATCAAGGTCTACGGCCACAGCGACCGGGCGATCGACGTGGCTGATGTCGGCACCGGTAGCGGCGTGATCGGCATCACGGTGGCAAAGAACGCGCCGCGCGTGCGAGTGACCGCTTTTGAGATCAGTCGCCCGGCGCTGGCCGTGGCGCGCGAGAACGCCGAGCGGCTGGGCGTCGCGGCACGGGTCGAGTTCGTCGAAGGCGATCTGCTGACAGCCAGTCCCGTCGAAACAACTTTTGATTTCATTGCCAGCAATCCGCCCTACGTCGGCACCGGCGAACTGGCGGGCCTCGCGCGCGAAGTGAGAGACCACGAGCCGCGTTTGGCGCTAACAGCCGGAGAATCGGGCACCGCGGTGATCGAGCGGCTCATTCCCCAGGCTGCCGAGCGGCTGCGTGCCGGCGGATCGCTCTTGCTCGAAATCAGTCCCATGCTACAACAACAGGTCGAGGCGCTAATCGCCGGCGACGAACGACTGGAGTCGCGACCGACGGTCAAGGATCTCGCCGGACTGGCGCGCGTCGTGCAAGCCCGGCGACGTTGAATTCCCTCTTCTCCCCTGGTGGGAGAGGGTGGCGAGCGCAGCGAGCCGGGTGAGGGGGAAGCGTCGCGAGTTTGCAAAGCGCTCGTAGTTCGCCCCCTCATCCCCGACCCTTCTCCCACGAGGGGAGAAGGGAGAAGGATTGCAATGGATTGTCTTCGTATCTTGGGTGGAGTGCCCTTGCGCGGCACGGTAACGGTTGGCGGCTCGAAAAATGCCGCTCTGCCGATCATGGCCGCCTCAATCTTGAGCGACGGTCCTATCACGCTCGCGGGCGTTCCCCGCTTGGCGGACGTCGACACGCTGGCGCGCTTGCTGGGTCGCTTGGGAGTCGAAGTCAAACGCCAGCCTGATGGCACGTTGCGCCTGCACACGGTCGACCCCACGCCGACGCGCGCCGAGTATGAGCTCGTGCGTCGTATGCGCGCCAGCTTTTGTGTCCTGGGTCCGTTGGTCGCCCGGCGCTGTCGCGCGGTCGTGTCGCTGCCAGGCGGGTGCCAGATTGGTTCGCGGCCGGTTGACCTGCACCTGGCCGGGCTGGCGGCGCTGGGAGCCGAGCTGCGCATCGACGGCGGGTACGTGATCGCAGAAGCGCGCAGACTGCGCGGAGCAACGATCGACTTGCGCGGCCCGCACGGACCGACTGTGACCGGCACTGCCAACGTAATGAGCGCGGCGACGCTGGCGCGCGGCAAGACCGTCATTACCTCGGCGGCGGTCGAGCCGGAGATCGCCGACCTGGGCCGATTCTTGATTTCGATGGGAGCTGATATCCAAGGGTTGGGAACCGAGACGATCGAAGTCACCGGCGTGGAGCAATTGCGGCCCACTCGCTATCGGATCATTCCCGACCGGATCGAAGCGGGCACACTGCTGATTGCCGCGGCGATCACGGGTGGCTGCGTCACGGTGCAGGGCGTTGACGCCGGGCATCTCGTGTCAGTGCTCGACACTTTGACCGATGCCGGCGCGGTCGTGACATGTGGCGAGGACAGTGTCGCGGTCAAGAGTGCAAATCGGCTTCGACCTTTTTCGATCACCGCGCGTCCCTACCCGGGCGTTCCCACCGACCTGCAAGCGCAGCTGACTGCGTTGGCAACGCAAGTCCACGGACGCAGCGTGATCCGTGACGCAGTCTTTCCCGGCCGGTTCCTGCACATTGACGATTTGAATCGTCTCGGGGCATCGATCGAGCGGCGCGGGGCAAGCGCCGTCGTAACAGGAGTCGCTCGTTTGTCCGGTGCCACGGTAACGGCCTCTGACTTGCGCGCCAGCGCCGCATTGATTCTGGCCGGATTGGCGGCTGAAGGCCAAACCGTAGTTCGACGGATCCATCACCTCGATCGCGGTTACGAGCGATTGGAGCGGAAGCTCGCGCGACTTGGTGCGCGGATCACGCGGCACAGCGGCCGGGGAGCGCCTGATCTTGTTCGCTCCACAATAGCAGGTGTTTGAGACTTTGGTCCGGCCTCGCAGTGGCCGGCTACGGTGCTTCGCTGAACGCGAACTGGTTGCGCTTACTGCGGGCCGCGATAGACCTTTTGAAACAGCACGTTTTTCTTCGACGTCACCGGAC
>CAZUPX010001331.1:0-2411 GCA_964622155.1 uncultured Planctomycetaceae bacterium
GCACGCCAGCCAACGTGCGGTCATCCATCGCGACATCAAGCCGTCGAACGTGCTCATCACGCCCGACGGTAAGGCCAAGCTGGTCGATATGGGCTTGGCGCGGTTGCACCAGGTTGCGCAGGTCGACGATCTGACCGCCAGCGGCGTTACGCTGGGCACGTTTGATTACATTTCGCCGGAACAGGCCCGGGATCCACGCAGTGCCGACGTGCGCAGCGATCTGTATTCGTTGGGTTGCTCGTTCTTTTATATGCTCACCGGGCGTCCACCGTTTCCCGACGGCACGGTGCTGCAAAAGCTATTGCAACATCAAGCGGACAACCCGCCCGACCCGCGTACACTCCGACCGGAGTTGCCAGTGGAAGTGTCTGGAATTCTGGCCCGCTTGTTGGCCAAGAACCCTGCACAACGATTCCAGAATCCGGGCGAGTTGCTGCGTGAGTTGGACCAGTTGGCCGAGCAGTTGGGGGTGCACCTGAGTTCTCCGAGGACGGCTTGGACCGCGCCGCGTCCGGCGCCGCCTGCTCGCTGGCGGCACCACGTACCTTGGATGGTCCCGCTTGCCGCTCTGCTGTTGATTGTGTTCGTGCTGGACCGTTTTGAAGCTCCCGAGAGCACGCCCATACCCTCGGCCGGTGCCGCGCCACCGGCGAGCTCTCGCGGCCCGACCAAGAATACACCCGACGAGCCATCGCGACGGCCGGATGAAAACGCGCGACCCAAGCAGAATCCGCAGACTAAGGCGCCCAGCGAATCGAATCCAACGGCTGCGGCGCCAAAGCACAACGAACCAGCCGGACCCGCCGCTACGTCGACCACAGACGCAGAAGTCGCGGGCGTTCGATCGACCGAGCGGCCAGTCGCCGCTCCAACACGTGCCGACCAGGCGCCTGACGACCAGGGTGTGAGTGTTCAATCATCTTCAGCGCAGGCCACGGCAGCTCGCGAGGGGGCCGCTCAGATCGGCCCACAACCGGCCGGCTCTCCGGCGGAACTGGGAGTCTCGACGGACCGCCCAGCAACAGACACCTCGCCAGGGCCGTCTGCCGCCAGGCCGCCGGCGCGCACAGGCTTGTTGATCGTGAGCGACACCGATCAGGGACCGCGGACGTATGCCAGCTTGCGCGCGGCGGTGGGCGATGCCAAGAACGACGACACGATTGAACTGCGGTTTAACGGACGGCGTACCGAAAAGCCGCTGACGATCTCAAACCTCAAGCTCACGTTGCTGGCCGGCCAGCAGTATCAACCGGTGATCGTCTTTCGACCCGAGGCCAACCTGGTCGAGTATCCGCCAAGCATGGTCACGATTGCCGGCGGCCAATTGACGGTGGTCGGCGTGCATTGGGAGCTGGACCTGCCGCGCGACGTGCCGGCTGCCTGGGCGCTGTTCGAAACGCGGCGCGCCGAAGTGGCGCGTTTTGAGCGCTCGACGTTCACGATCCGCAACGCATCGCTGGATCAATCGGCCTATCATGCCGGCGTTGCGTTTTTCGACGTCAAGGCAGCTCCCGGCTCGAGCTCGATGGCCATGGCACCTACGGCGACCGAAGACCAGACGGTATCGATCGAGCTGGCCGACTGTATCGTCCGCGGCGAAGCGACATTGGTGCGCGACAATGATCTGCAGGCATTGAAGCTCAATTGGGACAACGGCCTGCTGGCCACCAGCGAACGATTGCTGGTCGCGGCCGGCGGCCCGTCGCAGCCTCGGCAACCGGGACAGGTGCAAATCAATCTGCGTCACGTCACCGCGGCGGTCCACGCCGGATTGGCGCTCCTGACCAACAGTGAAGACGCTCCCTATCAGTTGACCACCCAACTCAACTGCACCGACAGTATCCTGCTGGCCACCGCCAAGGCGCCACTGGTTGAGCAACGAGGCTCCGACGACATCGACGAGTATCTGACGCGTTGCGAATGGAGCGGCGACCGCGACTTCTTTGCCGGCTTCGAGATTTTCTGGCAGATCGTCAATACGGCCGCGCGGGCCGCGCCGAAGGAAATGCTGTTTTCGGACTGGCGAGATTTTTGGGCCGGACGGTTGAAGGCTTCGTCCAACGCGGCACTTGCGTGGCGCGGGCTGCCGCCAACCAGTCGGCCCTTTCATGCACATAGACCGTCTGATTACGCACTGGATTCCTCAAAACCGGGTAACCCGGCCATTGGCGCCGGAGCGGATGGGACCGACGCCGGTTGCCTCGAGGCGCACTTGGCGCCGCTGCCAGCCGATGAACGCGGCAATGCAAAGCCGCCGGAGCGAGCGCCGAAGCCCGTGGGGGCGAATCGCGAGGAATCGTAAGTCGCGTGCTGGCAACTGTTAAGTTGCCGCAAGCGCGCCGCCTGCGCAGTCCTTGACAGTCTCCGAGCCAGCGATTCTACTGGGTGTCTGGTAGTGGATAATCCCACCT
>CAZUPX010001332.1:0-2972 GCA_964622155.1 uncultured Planctomycetaceae bacterium
GCCGATCACTTCGGTTGGATGTTCGCTACAGCGATTCCCGAACCCACGACGCTGACGCCGGGAATTCTCGCAGGGTTATCGTTTGGTGCCATGGCGTGGCGGCGACGGCGCAGGTCTTGCATCACGATGGGACACTAGCCCACGCAGCTTTTGCTGAATCGTCGTGACAGTCGGTCATGCGACAGTTTCGTCGCTCGCCGGAGTGCCTCTTCGTGCGGCATGCCGCCGCGACACAAAGTTATGCAAGCTATCGGGATATACCAACCGATCTCGTGGTCGGATCGGGTTTCACCAACGCCGAAGGCGTGCAACATGTCAGCCCTGGGCAACGCCCTGCGGTTTGAATGTCCCCCTGGCGCACCGCAGCCCTGACAGGGCTGCGTGCATTTTCGTCCGCTGATTTCCCAGTGCGTTGCCCCTGGTCCCTCGCGTCAGATCATTACCCCGTCCGAAACCCTATTGTGCGATGGCCGAGGGCGCGGTCAATCGCCGGTGTGCGAATTGGCCACGATCATGGCCGGACGAGCGCGAACGTCCGCCTACCAGACGACCCCGCGTAAGGCGAACAACGTGCCGAATGTGGCCAGGCCCAACAATGAGCCGGCGACGACCTGGGCCATGTTGTGGCGCTCCAGGTGCAATCTCGCCCAGGCCACCAAGGGGACCAGGAGAGCCAACAACGCGGCCTCGCTCCCCAGTGCCAAGACGGCAAATGTCACCAGCCCGGTGGTGACCGATGTGTGGATGCTGATCTGCCAGACCAGCGTGACCAAAAACAGAACGAGCGTCTGCAGTAGCGCCGTGACCATGGGCGCCATGAAGTCTCGCGGCGCTCCAAACCACGGCAGCAAGGCCACGGCGGCGAGGGCACATGCGATTGTTAGCGCGAAAGGCACTCGGCGGTCGCGCCGGTTGGGTAAATGGAAGTCGCTTACCCGGCCGGACTTGAGCAGCCAGATCACATAGGCCAAAGGCAGCGGAATTGCCAAGAGAAAGTAGGCCATCCCGTACCAGTACGTGCCCGCCGCTTCGCTCACCCAAACGCACAGCGAAATGCATGGCACGGCCAGTGCGGCTGGACTCATCAGGTCCGAAACCGCGCGAGCCACCGCTGTCGCTCGACCTGAAATCTGCTCTGCCGCTGGCTCAGAGTAGATCAGGGCATTTTCCATCGGCAGGCTCGAAGAGAAGTGATCTTGAGGCAGGCTGTTCCGTGCGGCCAGCTTATACCATGCGGCCCGAGCCGTAAATTGGCTGGCGCCGCGACGCTAGCAAATGCGACCATTATCTAATCGGCAGTATTCGCTCAGCTTATGCAGCGCCGCGAATTGTGGCAGTCGAGACGTTAATTTGCATGCTACCGGGCGCAAAACCCCCCAACGGGGCGTCCCTCGTCAGGTGAATTGCATGCCCCTCGACTACCCGCGCGCCCACGCTCGCTGGAGAAACTCGATCCAGTTGCCGCTCAAAATGCGCTGGATGTCCGGTGCGCCGTAGCCGCGCTCGGCCAGGAGGTCGCCCACACGCACCAGGTCGGCGATCGTTGCCAGGTCGGCCGGGCATTGCTCGCGGCCGAAGCCGCCGTCGAGATCGGTGCCCAGACCCGAGTGCCCCGCGTTGCCGGCTAACTGGCAGACATGGTCGATGTGGTCCACCAGGTGCCGCAACCTGACGCCGGTACTTTCGGGCGTCGACGTTCCTCGAATCCAATCGGGTACGAGCATCCAGGCGTCCAGCGCGCCGCCGATCACCGCGCCTCGGTCGATCAATGTCTTGAGCTGCTCATCCGAGAATTGACGCGTGTCGGGCACCAGTGCTCGGCAATTGCTGTGACTGGCCCACACGTGGCCGTGGAAATGATCGAGTGCCTCCCAAAAACTTTCGTCGCACAGATGAGTCACGTCCAGGATCATCCCCAGCCGTTCCATCTCGGTCAGCAGCTCGCGTCCGCGCGGACCGATTCCCCCATCGACATGCGTGCCTTGGGCATACGTGCCCGGTCCGTAGTGGGCTGGCCCGATCGCCCGCAAGCCTTGTTCGTAGGCGCGCTCGAGATGCGCCGGCGTGAGAATCGAGTCGGCCCCTTCCAGGCTCAACACGAATCCGATGGGAGCGTCGATGGGCGGGTCTTGCCACAACTGTACGTGCCGCTTCAAGCCGGCAGCGTCGCGGATGGCCACCATCTGGCCCGCCTCTTCCATCGCGCGGTACCAGGCCAGTTGTCCCTGTGTTTGCGACCAGGCGATCTCGGGGCTGTGAAAGCCGGGCAGCGGATTGCCGGGCTTCACATAGCGAGCGATCAACGTCGCCACGCACAATCCCACGTGCCCGCGCCGCATCTCACCCAGCGAAACCGTCGCCTTCCCCCGATCGGGCTTGTCCGTCTGGCCGCACTCGCGAGCGCGAATCTCGTCAATCCCGCGCGTCAAGTCCCGGTTCCACTCCAGGGCGTTCATGCTCAAGTCGAGATGGGCATCGAAGATCAGCATGGGAGGAAGTGCTTGATGGTTAGCGGTTGGCACTGAAAGCGATTGAAAACTTTGACTCACTTGCGGACGACGTTGGACTGCGCCATGCTAGCCGCGGCCAGCCGTACCCGCAATTGGCGATGCGAAGACATCGCCGTGGAGTTTGCACGTGTCGCGTACAAGTTCGCATCCTGATCGATCGGAGTCGAACTTGCCCGGTGACGGCGCGACCCGCGAGCGTCCGACGTCGGCGCGCTACGGCGTGTTGGCATTCTCGGTGGTGATGGCGGTCATCCTGTACTTAGACCGCATGGCCATCTCGGTCCCGTTGCCGGCCATCGCGGCGGACCTCGATCTGTCGATCACCCAAGTGAGCGACTCGGTGGCCGCGTTCTTTTGGTGCTATGCGCTGTGCCAGGTGCCGGCCGGCTGGTTGGGTGACCGTTGGGGCGGCCGACGCGCACTGACGCTCTATGTCGCCGCGTGGTCGCTGGCGATGATCGG
>CAZUPX010001333.1:0-1692 GCA_964622155.1 uncultured Planctomycetaceae bacterium
GCCCCGGCCGCCTCGAGCTCGGCGATCGTCCGTTCGACGTTGACCGCGGCCCCAAAGCCCGTGTCGGCGTCGACGATCACGGGAATGCGAACTCGGCGCGCAAGGTACGCGGTGTGCTGAGCCAGCTCGGTCAACGTAAACAACCCGACGTCGGGCAGCCCCAACGTGCCCGCGGAGAACGACGCGCCGGACAGGTATACCGCGTCGTAGCCGGCCCTCTCAACCAGCCGCCCGACGAGCGCGTTGAACGCGCCGGGCACCTGGATGGTCGATTCCGCGACGGCGTCACGGAGCAGCCGACCGGGCGAAGGTTGTGTCATCAGAGCGACCCTCACGATCCAGCGGAGACCAACAAAGGCTCCCAGTATCGCATGGCCGGCCACGCTCGAATACCCCGTTCGGCCCTGGTTGTCGCCGTCGGCGGCGGGTAGGCTTGAACGGACTATGTTCAGCTCGGCCGCCGTCGAAAACCGACACCCATTTACCGCGCGGCGGCCGTGGGCACCCGTGGGCGAAGTCGTCTTGATATTCCTGTTTTTTTTCGTTCAAGGGGCCTGGCCGGTTCCGGGCGCCAACGAACCACACTACCTCAGCAAAGCCAGACACTATTGGCAACCCGAATGGTGCGCGGGCGACTTCTTCCTGAGCACGGCCGACGCGCACTGGATGTTCTACTGGTCGTTCGGCTGGCTCACTCGATGGCTGCCATTGCCAGCGCTGGCATGGTGTGGGCGGCTGCTGACGTGGGGATTGCTGGCCTGGGCCTGGCGGCGCTTGAGCTGGTCGCTCGTGCCCGCGCCATTCTACGCAGTGCTTTCGGCGGCGCTGGTGATCACGCTCAACGATCGCTTCCAGATGGCCGGCGAATGGCTGATCGGAGGGGTCGAGGCCAAGGGCTTTGCCTACGTGTTGGTTCTGCTCGGCCTGGAATGCCTGGTGCGCGGCCGCTGGGCGCCGGCTTGGCTTCTGTTCGGCGCCGCCAGCTCGTTTCACGTGATTGTCGGTGGCTGGTCGGTCGTGGCGGCGATGGTCGTGTGGCTGACCAGCCCAGAACGGCCTTCGATCGCGCGAACGGTCGGCCCGCTCATCGGCGGATTGCTTCTGGCATTGCCAGGGCTGCTCCCCGCATGGGCGCTCACGGCGCACGTTGATCCGCAAATGGTCAGCGACGCCAACCAAATCTACGTCTTCGAGCGGTTGAGTCATCATTTGGTGCCGCAGTGGTTCGTGCCGCAGTTCGTCGTGCGGCATCTGCTGCTCATCGCGGCGCTTGTGGTATTGATTCCAATGGCCGGCCGGGACGAGCGGTGGCGACGACTGTGGGCGTTTGTCGCGGCGGCAATCGGAATGGCCGCCGTCGGCATGCTGATCGCGATGCTGATCCCGTCGGCCCCCGAGTTGGCGGCCGCATTGTTGCGATATTACTGGTTCCGCTTGTCCGATGTGATGGTGCCCCTGGGTGTGGCGCTGGCTGCGACTTCGATTCTGTATCGCTGGCAACAGGCCCGCCATCCATGGCACGCGTTGGCTCTGGCGGCGGCGCTGGCAGCCGTGACATGTCATTTGGGAGAGATGGTGTGGCTGCGGCACGAGTCGGCACTGCCCCCTGCCGATCTGCGGATTCCTACATTCGCTTCCTGGGACGATGGCAGCCATGCCATGAACGCCGCCGTCGCGGCGACTCTTTTGGCC
>CAZUPX010001334.1:0-3299 GCA_964622155.1 uncultured Planctomycetaceae bacterium
AAGTGGATGAACTTCTACACCAAGGTTCTCAGTCGCTTCGCCTCCATTCCGGGGCTGAAGCTGAAGGTCGTCTTTGAGGTGCCGATCGAACGGGATCAGGCGAGCGCGAAGACCGATGAAACACGCGCCGGACTGAAAGAGCTGGGGCTGGATGACAACGTAATGGGAATGTGAAGGTTGGAAGCACATGGCGCAATCAACTCCCCCAGAACTTCCAGATGACTTTCAGAAAGCGTTTGACGACGCGCTCGAGTGCCTCGAGGCGTACACGCAGTTGGTATGCCCCCACTTCGATGACGAAAGCTATGAGACCCCAGACGATGTCGAGATTGGTAACTACCTAGCGGCAGTGAAGGCGATCGACAATCTCGATCTTGGCAAGATCGAGGGACTTCTATTCGGCCGAGAAATACTGCGGGAGATGTCAGAGGCCCGGGCCAAGTTCACTGGGCACTTCAAGCCGGAAATCGAGTTTAAGTTTCCGATCAGCACGCCGATCGCCCAGGAGTTCGACTCTGCCTTCGAGTTCGTCATGTCGCTCACCTATGCTGCTTGGGCAGTGATCGAGTTATGCGACGTAAACTTCGTGCCATTGCTGGGCGATGCCAACGACGAAAACGACCATTTGCTGGAAGCGTACTGCGCGGCCGACAGGGCGCTGGCGTTCTTCCTGGGTTCGCTCCGGTCACTACCCTACGTCGAGGGAGAGGAGATCGAGGCTGAACTTGAGAGGGAGGTGCGGGCCGCCGCTGCCCTTCGTTTGGCGGGAAAGTCGTGGTTTGCTGCCGACATTCCCAACGGCACGGACAGCTGGTCCGAGCCGGCATCTCCGGCTGAATGGGCCAAACGCTTCAACATGAGCTGGGATACATTGAAGGCTCGGATACAAGAGGGGAAGATCCGAGCCCAGAAACTCTCGTCAAAGTCGTACCGGATACGTCGAGATCACCTTCCGGACAACGCGTGAGATAGAACGCATGGACCAAGACATGCCAGACGAATTACCAGAGGACCTGAAAGAGCTGTTGGACATTGGCTCCGAGTTCATTCAGCACTACACCATCTGCGCCTTCATGATCGATGGCAAATACGCTCATCACGAGAATGCGCGAGATGCCTACCAGGGGTTCACGTGGCCAACACAAGAGAAATTCGACGAGCTGATCGAGGCGATGTACTGGATCATAGGCTGCGACGCGGTATACGGCTCGCCGTTGGACTCCCGAATCCTGTATGAAGTCGGCCGGGTGCGGGAGCGAACAGTTGGGAAGTACAAGCCTGACGTACATTTCCTGGTGACTCCCTTTGGGGGCGGACGAGATGCGTATGATTCGGCATTCGAGTTCGTGGATGCTCTATTGCATGCAACCACCTTAGTTCTTAGAAGTTGCGATCTACGCGCCATCTTTGGCGTAAGGGCGTTTGACGACTTGGAGCTAGCGCACGAGGAACGCGAAACCAACCCCGACGACGTCGAGGAGGAAGTGGAAACAGAGGCTGAAGACCTGGATGCTCACGCGCACGAGGCCGTAGCATATTTCGCGGGACTGGCGAACGCCCTTCCGGCATTTGATTCCCACAAACTGTTGGCTGAACTCAAACGCGAGGTCTATGCCGTATTGGAGTTCCGTCAAACCAACGAATCTTGGCGCTCAAAAGGTTCTCCTGCTAGCGACTCGAGTTGGTCGGAGCCCAGGACCCCGGCCGAGTGGGCGAAAGCATTCAATGTGCATCGCGACACGTTCCTGGCGCGGGTCAAGGACGGGAAGATTCGGGCGAAGAAGCTCACGAGCAAGTCCTACCGAGTCCACAAAGACGATCTTCCCAACGGGAGCCTTTCTACTCCCCGATGATGCCGTCGGGTGACTTTTCTAGCTGCCAAGTCCGAACTTCTCGGAAAAAGTCCGAACTGCGTCGTTTGAGGCTTGGCGTGCTCCCGCGTTGCACAAGAATGCGGGCATGAGCACTACAACGCATCCTCGCGAGCCGGAACCACTGGCGCTGACTTCGGCGGAAGTGGCCCGACTTTTGGAAATCTCTGAGCGTCATCTCTGGACGCTGAATTCTACCGGTCGAGTCCCCAAGCCAATCCGGCTGGGGCGATCCATCCGCTGGAATGCAGCCGAACTGCGCGAATGGTTGCAGGCCGGAGCCCCCGAGCGGTCAGTTTGGGAAGCTATGCGCTAGTTGCAAGTAGCTAGGAAGCACGTCGAGGCAGGCGGAAGGATCCACAGTTGTGAGCAAGTCCATTACGTGTCCTGACTCGGTCCGGCCGCTACTTCTGACCGCAAAACATGCGGCTACCCTCTGTGGAAAGTCCCTGAGGACGTGGCGTGCCTGGGACTCAGCAGGGCGTATTCCAAGGCCAGTGCGAATCGGTCGGTCCACTCTGTGGCGCAGCGACGAGTTGCAGCAATGGATCGCCGCTGGATGTCCGTGCCGCCAGGAATGGGAGGCACGAACATGCTGATGCCTGAACCGAATGGCGAACTGGGTGTTGCGCTGGCAGCCCGCCTGGGAATCAAGCTCGACAAGCGGGAAGGACACGATCTGGCCGGGCCCTGTATCGCGTGCAAGTCGAGCGATGCGTTTCGCGTGCACGCCGAAACTGCCGTGGCCCATTGCTTTTCCTGTGGCGGCAAGTGGTCGCCGTTTGATTTGGCGAAGGCCGTTACGGACCACGACACGGCAAAGAAAGTGCTTGTCGAGCTCGGTCATTTCAAGTCGAACGGCGAGGCTAACGGCCAGGTGAAATCGGACCCAATTGCCGCGATCGCGTTGCAGAAGGGCGTCACGCCTGAGTCGCTTCGAGCCTTCGGCGCGAAAGAGGTGTCCGACACCAAGGTCGAATTCCCGTGCTACGGCCCTGATGGCAAGCAGTGTACGACCTTCACGATCGCGACCAAGGGGAACGAGAAGGCCCTCAAAGGCATGTTTGCCAAGGGGAAGAAGGCTGGGCTCTTCCTGCCGCACCGAGACGGTGAGGTCCGCCTGCCAAAGGCGGGCGAAACTTGGTACATGGTCGAGGGAGTCAAAGACGCAGCTGCACTTAATGCGATGGGGTTCCTGGCGTGTGGGCTGAACACCTGTCGCATGGCTGCCAAGTTCACTCGACTCTTCACCGGCGTTGAAGTTGTGCTCGTGCCGGACCGCGATCGCGCCGGCGAGGAAGGAGCGGAGTTCTCAGCTCGCGTAATTCGCGGGAAGGCGACAACCGTACGCACCGTTGTGTTACCAATCGAGTTCGCGGAAAGCGGCGGAAAGGATGTCCGCGACGTGTTGCGGAAGCCCGGTGGCCA
>CAZUPX010001335.1:0-3975 GCA_964622155.1 uncultured Planctomycetaceae bacterium
TCGGCCTGTCGGCGAGTTTCAGTGCTTCGGCGCCCACTTCTGCGCCGATGGCAGCTTTGCCAAGCACGGACGCCAAGCGCACGGCGGATTCCATGATCGTCGTGCAACCGGCCGAGGATGACGCGATCGATGGCCCAGCGCGTTTCGCCAGCGTGGGGTCGATGACCAATGGACTCGATGTGGATGATGAACTGCTTGATCTGTTAGTCACCGGCCGGCTACAAGCGTCGCTGAGCTGATCCCGCACCAGTTAGTGACTTGAAGAGTCTCGCTCGCGCGGATACTGTGCAGCGTGGCGATGGTTCTGAAGTCCCCCTAGCCCTTGGAATGCCCTCCATGTCCGACGCGGCGACTCAAACACCTGATGCGGAGCCGACAGCCGAGTCGCCCCGTTTTCGCGAAGTCAAGTTTCGACATTCGCGAGAATTCGTTCCGATCCTGGATCAACTCGGCATTTCGCTGTTGGTATCGACCTATCAGGCCGGCAAGCTGGTGACAGTCGGGGCCGGCAGTGCAGGTCTCAACATCGAGTTGCACAATTTTGAGCAGGCGATGGGCCTCGCGCTGCACCCGCGCCGATTGGCAGTGGGAAGTCGCGGCGTCATCTGGCTGTTACAGAATGCGGCTGAGCTTGCGCCGCGCCTCGATCCGCCGGGCCACTTTGACGGCTGCTACCTCGCGCGCCAGTCGTTCATCACGGGCAACATCCACGGCCATGAAATGGCCTGGGTCGGCGACGAGCTATGGGTGGTCAACACGCTGTTTTCGTGCTTGTGCACGCTGCACGAAGACTTCAGCTTCGTGCCGCGGTGGCGGCCGCCATTCGTCACGGCGCTTGAGGCCAACGATCGTTGCCACCTCAACGGACTGGCGCTCGACGGAGGGCGACCGAAGTATGTCACCGTGATGGCTCCGTCCGACGAGCCGGGCGGATGGCGGCCAAACAAGCAGTGCACTGGACAGTTGCTCGATATCGACAGCGGCCAGGCCGTGACTCAGGGGCTGGCCATGCCCCATTCGCCGCGAGTCTACGGCGGAAGGCTGTGGCTGCTCAACTCGGGCCTGGGCAACCTGGAGCTCGTCGACCCCAAAACGGGCAAGCGCGACGTCGTGGCCAGCATGCCGGGCTACACTCGCGGCCTGGCGTTTTACGAGCACTATGCATTCATCGGTCTGTCGAAAATCCGCGAGACGGCGGTCTTCGGCGGAGTGCCGATTGCCGAGCGACGCAGCGAACTGCGCTGCGCGGTGGCGGTGGTCGACCTGCGGGCCGGACAAAGCGTGGCCTTCCTTGAGTTTGAGACGGGCGTCGAGGAGATCTTCGACGTGCAGCTTGTGCCGCGAGCCCGTGCAATTTCGATTACCGGCCCTTATCCGGTTCAGGACGACCGCAAGGACGTGTGGGTGGTGCCGCCGCCAGGCCAGGTGCCGCGGGACAAGCCAATTTCCCCCGCAGTGCCGCCGACCGCCGGTTTTGAACCCAGCGCGTTGACCGACGATACGATCACCACCATGGTGCGAGAGGCGCTCGCACTTCAACAACAGGGAAAGGCCGCCGAGGCGGTTGAGATTTTCCGTCGCGCCGTCGCAGCGCGGCCCGGCGCGGCGATGCTGCACAATCATTTGGGCAACGCCTGGCAAGATGCCGGCCGCCAGGACCTGGCACAACAATGCTATGAGCGGGCCGCCGCGGTCGACGACCATTTCGCCGCGGCACATCAAAACCTGGGCTATCTGTTTATCAACTTGGGACGTCTCGACGATGGCCTGGCCCACTTGCGGCGAGCTCAGCAGTTGCAGCCCAGCGACGTCAACCGGGTCATGCTCGCGACCGCGCTGCCGGTGGTCTACGACTCGCTCGACGATGTGCATTGCCGACGGCGGCACTTAGAGACAGAGACGGCGCGACTGGCCGACGAGGGCGTGTCGATCGACACGCGCAACTCGCTGGTCCCCACCAACTTCTTTGCCGCCTATCAAGGGTACGACGATCGCGACGTGCAGCGCAACCTGGGCCGCATCTATCGCGGTATCAATCTGACAGAGCGCCGCCAGGGCCCCGGCGGCAGCGGCCGGATTCGCGTGGGCTTTTTGTCGTCGCACTTTCGCGATCACACGATCGGTCGCTTAAACCTGGGCCGCGTCAGGCTCTTGGATCGAACGCGATTTGAAGTCACCGTGATTTCGGCCGCGCATCACGACGACCCCACGGCCGCCGAATTCCGCCGCGGGTCCGATCGATTCGTCGAGCTGACCGGCCAGGTTGAAATGGCCCGGCGTCAGGTGGCCGAACTCGAACTGGACATGCTGGTGTTTGCCGACGTGGGCATGAACGCCCTGACCTACACACTGGCCGTGTCGCGGATGGCGCCGATCCAATGCGTCACGTGGGGTCATCCCGTGACTACCGGCAGTCAGGCGATCGACTATTTTCTTTCCAGCCGGTTGCTTGAGACCGACGAAGCCGATGCGCACTATACCGAGCGGCTTGTGCGGCTGGCGAACTTGGGAACGTGGTACGAACGCCCCCGACTTGCCGGGCCTGGACGATCGCGCGAGTCGTTCGGGCTCGATCCGGCGCGGCATTTCTATTTTTGCGCGCAGACGTTGTTCAAACTGCACCCAGAGTTTGATCCGATCCTGGCCGAAATTCTCCGGCGCGATCCGCTCGCCGACGTCGTATTGATCGAAGGCCGGCAGCCGCAATGGACCCGATTGGTCAAGGAGCGGTTTGCTCGCACGCTGGGTGACGCGGCCTCGCGGGTGCGGTTCTTGCCGCCACTGCCGAATGCGGATTTCTTGCAGCTCAATGCGCTGGCCGACGTGCTGTTGGACACGATCCATTTTGGCGGCGGCAACACGAGCTACGAGGGCCTGGCCATGGGCACTCCGATCGTGACGCTGCCCGGAGAGCTTCTGCGGAGTCGAATCACGCTGGCTTTGTACCGCAAGATGCAATTGACTGAATGCGTGGTCGACTCGGCCGAGCAATACGTCGACCTGGCCCTGCGATTGGGCACCGACGCCGAGTATCGTCGCTCGATCAGCGACAAGATCAACGCCGCCAGCTCGGTACTCTTCGAAGACTCCGCCGAGGTCCGCGAGCTGGAGCGGGCGTTGATCTGGATCCATCAAGGCGGCCAGGGGAGCTTTGAGTGACTGGCGGTGGGTGGCACTGGCGTGTCGCCAGTGCAAGCGCAGGACTCGGGCAAGATGCCCGTGCCACCCGACGCCGTTAACCGTTCAGATTCGTCTATATCCGCAGATTTCACAGATTTCGCAGAATGATGTGTTGGGAATTCTACATCGTATTGTCGACGCAAGAACCCGACAGTTCCATATTTCTTTCGTCAAATCTGTGAAATCTGCGCAATCGGCGGATCACTGTTTTCGATGGTTAACGGAGTAGCGTGGCACCCGCCGGGGGACTTTCCCCTTCCCGGCCCAGGGCAACCGACCTTGCCGGGACTGTCCCCCTCGCCCTACACGGACACGAGCAGGTCCAGCAGGGCGTCGTCCAGGCCATCCTCGGCGTGGTCCGCTTCGTCGAGTTGCGGGCTGTCGCCTTCGAGGATCGGGCTGGTGATGATGCTTGCGACCGAAGCCAGACTCTCCAACCGCAAGTTGACCCAGCCGGGCAGACCGGGACCCAATGAGCTCGAACTGCCGGACGAACTTGGGATGCCTGGTGAGGTTGCCGCCAGGCCCGAGGCGATTCCCGTTTCGCTGCTGCTGGTTGTCGGCGAGACGCCGCTTGTCGCGATCGCCGGTGACTCATTGGCAGAATTTTCCGGCGACGCATTGCTGGAGACGGCCGACGACGACTCGGCGGCAAACGGACCGCCCGCGCCCACCAGCAGGGCGTTCAACTGGTTGGTGATGCTGGTGGTATTGTCGCGGGCGATGATCTGGTCGGCCGAGTTCACCTGTCCGTTGCGGTCAAAGTCGGCAATGTTGCTGCGCGTCGCCGGAAGG
>CAZUPX010001336.1:0-1519 GCA_964622155.1 uncultured Planctomycetaceae bacterium
GCACGCCACTGGAAAAACTGGAAAGCCTGGAGCAGTTGCGCGTGCTCGAAAACGGCCATCAAATCGCCGTTGGCGTCGTGGACGAGCCGACCGTCGGCATCGATACGCCCGAGGATTACCGGGCGTTTGTCGCGCGGACCGCAGCGCGGTAAGATGACGTTCCAGGGATGCTTCGACCCTGGGGAGCGCCTGAGTGGGCAGTTTCGGCCGGATGCCGAACCGCTCGCATCCCTCTTAAGCCTGCATTGCGCGTGCGGGTGGTGAACCGTTAGCAGCAGAGAGCCATCGTTTAATGACCAAACACATTTTCGTGACCGGCGGCGTGGTGAGCTCGTTAGGCAAGGGGCTGACGAGCGCCTCGATCGGTATGTTGCTCGAACAGCGCGGGCTGCGCGTGCGGATGCAGAAGCTCGACCCTTATATCAACGTCGATCCCGGCACGATGAGCCCCTATCAGCACGGTGAAGTGTACGTGCTGGATGACGGCAGCGAGACCGACCTGGACCTGGGACATTACGAGCGATTTACCCACAGCCCCCTGACGCGCGACTCGAACTACACCACTGGACAAATCTATCAAACGGTCATCAACAAGGAGCGGCGCGGAGAGTTTCTGGGCAAGACCGTGCAGGTCATTCCGCACATTACCAACGAAATCAAGGCCTGCATCCGCAAGCTGGCCGACGACGACGTGGACGTGGTGATCACGGAGATCGGCGGCACGGTGGGCGACATCGAGAGCCAACCCTTCCTGGAGGCCATTCGCCAGTTCTCGCTCGACGTGGGCAAGCGCAATTGTCTGTACATTCACTTGACGCTGGTGCCGTACCTGAAGGCGGCCGGCGAACTGAAGACCAAGCCCACGCAACACTCGGTGGGCCAGTTGCGTCAGATCGGTATCCAACCCGACATCCTGATCTGCCGCACCGAGCGCTCGCTGTCGCGCGATGATCGGGAAAAGATCGCGCTGTTCTGTAACGTGCCTATCGCCGCGGTGATCGAAGAGAAGGACAAGGACTTTTCGATCTACGAGGTGCCGATGAGCCTGGTGGAGAACCAGTTGGATGAGCTGATTGTCGACTCGCTGGCACTGCCGGCCGAAACGGCCAAGCTGGAAAAGTGGCGCGAGCTGCTGCACAGCTTGCGCAACCCTGAGCATGAAATCTCGATCGCGCTAGTTGGAAAGTACGCCGAGCACCGCGATGCCTACAAGTCGATTCACGAGGCCCTCGACCACGCCGGGATCGCGCACCGAGCGCAGATTCGCATTCAGCGCATCCAAAGCGAGTTGATCGAGCAGGAAGGGCCCGAGCGGCTGCTCTCGGGCTATGACGGGTTACTGGTGCCGGGCGGGTTTGGCGAGCGAGGGATCGAGGGCAAAGTGGACGCGATCCGCTTTGCTCGCGAGCGGGGCGTCCCGTTTTTGGGCATTTGCCTGGGCATGCACTGCGCGACAATCGAGTTTGCCCGCAATATCGTGGGCCTGGCCGGGGCCCATTCTACCGAAGTCAACAAGGAC
>CAZUPX010001337.1:0-5494 GCA_964622155.1 uncultured Planctomycetaceae bacterium
AGGAGGTCATCGTTCATGACGCTGCTGAGAGCGACCTCGATGAAGCGGTCCGTTATGTGGGAAAAGGGGAGCACCAACTCCACGTAGATTGCCAGGGTGACGCGAGCGTCGAGCGACTTGTAGTGAGGGCGATACCCGAGCTGATCCACTGCGGGTTGGGATTCAACTCGTCGATCAAGTCGTATGGTCTTTACGACATGGAGTTTCTCAAAAAGGACGTGCTGCCGAACGTGACCACCTTGATTGTTCCGCACAACATCGAGCTATCGCAGTCCGCCATCGATGCCTGGCACCGCCAGGGGAAGCGATTTGTCGCGGAAGTCGGCATCAACGGCCAGGCCACAACGGCCCTCGATCACTTCCAACACTGGACCAGTTTCCTGGACAAGGCCCCGTTTTTGGACGGGATCATCATCAACGAGTTCATCGTCAACAACCCGTCGACAAGACCGGGCACGGCCATCAGTGCTGAGCGACAAAAACGGATGGAGCAGGAACAAGAGCGGCACCGCGTGTTTGAAGAGGCGTTCAAGACAATGCGTGCCGACGAGAGGTATAAAGGCAAGACCCTGTATGCCTACGTTGGCGGCAGCGGAAAAAAACTGAACCAGGAGATGATCGGAACGACTTTCGTACGCACGCTGATCGACTGTGACGATCGCATCGCCCTGGAGCGCTACATCTTCGAACGCTCCAGCCAAAAGGCCTCAAACGATGCACTGCAAGAGTTTGTCGATGGCATCGCCGACTGGGAAGCCAAAGAGGTCGGAGTCAAACAGCAGATGGTAATCGCCTTCGGTCTGTTTTCCATGCCTCCCGGCGGCATCAACAAGCAACCGAACGTCGACTACCACGTGTGGATGGACCAGCAGATGCATGCCGTAGCCAACAATCCGGCGCTGTCGGGCGTCGGCGGCCTCGAATGGTGGACCACAATCCTGGCCGATGAGGAAACGGTGCGATTCGTCGGCAAGCTGTACCGCCATTATGCCATCGAGGGCAAGACTGAGCTGCTGACCACCGACCCGCTGTTTCTGGCGCACATCCAGAATGCCGATTTTGAGAAGGGGACCGAAGGCTGGACGTTGCAAGCTGCAGAAGCCGACACCATCCAGGCCAAGAGTTTTCCCAGATATGGCCGCATCGAGGGGCGATACATGGGGCTGGGCCGCCCGGCCGACCCGGAACACATCGGCGACACGTTTCTGTGGATGAAACGCAGCCAGAATCGTCCCAACAGGTTTTCACAGACCATCAACAACCTTCAGCCGGGCAGGTTGTATTCGATGAAGATGTTTTGCTGCGACTACCTGGACCTGGTGAATCCAAAGACCAAGACGATGGACGGAGCCAGCAAGTTCATCGGAAGCGTGGAGGTGGACGGCGTCGATGTCGACACGCACAGGTCGTTCACCGAAATGTATGCCTCAAACCCCGAGCCGCCGATTCCGGTCTGGATCACCTACCATTGGAAAGTCTTCCGAGCGAAAGGAACGACCGCGACCTTGACCGTCTCGGACTGGCCGAACGAGAAGGAACCCGCGACCCCTTTTGGTCAGGAACAGACGTTCAACTTCCTGGAGATTCAGCCGTATCACGAATGAGTTACATCAACTGCGAGTTTCGCCAGCGCGTCGTTGCCTGGCTGGACATGCAGATCTTAAACGTGAAGACGCGTGACGTCCGGCCTCAGTTGCATCACCGGTGCAACTACTTGTCTCTGGTGATATGATGGACAAGTGGAGGTACTCACATGAACCTGACGTTGCATTTGACACCAGAAACCGAAGCGAAGCTAAAACTCCAAGCCGCACACAGTGGCAAAAGTCTGGAAACGCTCGCCTTAGAGGCGTTACAAGAAGGACTAGCCGTCGTGCCCGAGCCTGGAGAGGCGCTGTCATCCAGTTCGCGACTCGCGGAGTTTCGGGCCTGGCTGGCGTCCATGCCGGGAGGGAATCCCAATGCGGATTTCTCCCGCGAAACGATTTACGGTAATCGCGGCGAATGAGAATTCTGCTCGATACGAATATCGTCGGGCGGTTGTCCGCCGGCCGGATGGCGAAATTGGCAGACGCACGGGACTTAAAATCCCGTGGAGGGAAACCTCCGTGCGGGTTCGATCCCCGCTCCGGCCACTGATGTATTTTCGTGCAGCGTGATGCGAAGCAGCGCGAGAAGCCCCAAGTTCCTCGGGGCTTTTTGCGTTTTCTAACCTCCTTGTCAAACGTCGCTGCGGGCGCTCTTCGGTGCAAATTGGTGCAACCCGCAACTCGCCCGATGCGGGGCGTTGGGCACCAATTTCGGCACCCGAGGGCACCATAGTGGGCACCTTTTTTGTCCCGCTGTTTCCGCCCCGTGGCCCGTCCGTGCCCGTGGCCCGCGCCGCCTGGGCCTCGTTGGTCGGTTCGCTGGTCGGGATCGGCGGGAGTGCCTCGACCGCCGCCGCTTGGTCGAGGACGCCGAGCGTCGTGTAGGTATTCATCGTGAGGTTGATGTCGGAATGGCGAGCCAAGAGCTGCGCCGTCTTGGGGGCCACGCCCGAGCGAGTCAGGTTCGTGATGAAGGTCATTCGGAGGGCGTGGAAATCGACGACGCGTCCAAGGTCATCCGTTTCGGCCAGGAAGGACGACTTCAGCCGGCGCTTTTGCTCCGGTACATCGCTCTTCGCCTCGGCCAGCCAGGCAGTGCGAGCTGCTGCCAGATCCGTCTGGATCATTTCACCAGTCCGTTTGCCGGTCACGGCGATCAGTGGCTTGTCCTGGGGTATCTTGCCCTTGCCCGCGATCCACGCCTGAACCCGCTGGACGAAGTCCTGCCGCAATGGGATCACGTCCGTCTTCCGGTGCTTCGAATATCCCGCCGCCACCGTCATTGTAGGCGGCACGGACTCGAAATCGAACGACTGCGGGGTGACGGAGCCGATTTCGTTGCGGCGATAGCCCGTGTAGGCTGCGATCAGATACAGGATCGCGCGGTCCGTGCCGGAAATGTATTGAATCGATTCGCCTGCCTCTGCGGCCTTCAGCAACCGCTCGAATTCCTCGTTCGTCAAGGGACGCCGCTGGTATTTGCGGTCGGTCTCGGCATTCAATTTCGACAGGTGCGCCAGCCGATTGTCGGCCGTGCGGCGGTCCTTAACCAGCCACCGCGTGAACATCTTGATCGCCGTCAGATAGTGATTGACCGTAGCCAGACCAAATCCCTCCTTCGCCAAGTCGCTGAGGAAGCCTTGCACATTGCTGGCGCTGATTTCACCGATCTTGGAGACTTTCGTGCGGGCCAGCACAGCCGTGACCTGGCTTTTAGTTCGGCTCGCGTAGTCCTGCGTCGAACCCTTGTCCAGCAGATACTTCTCGAAGTCGTCGACGTGCTTACCGATCGCTGCCCGGTGGTACTGTTCATAGCCCGTCGTGATTCCGGCGGATCGTCGTTCGGCGGCGATGACCAGGTTGTTGAGCATAGTCTGAGCCGCGCCCTTGTCCGTGGCCAGAGGCACTCGCTTCACGAGGTTATCCTCGTCGCGGTAGCGCCCCCACCACTTCTTCGACTTGGTTTTGACCTTCTTCCCGGTCTTCGGGTCGGTCACCATGACCGGTTTCTTGTACAGATTCGCCATTGCTCTCAAATCTCCAAAACCCCGCCCACCCCGGGCGGCTCAGGTGTCACAAGTTCGCTCATCCGGGAGGGGAACTCAAGCTAGTTCCGGCCACCTTTGGGCCCGTGGGGCCGGTATCCGATAAACTTCCCGCACTTGCCGCACGTCGTGCGAATACGGCCGTCCTTTGGCGGCTCGTCGATCCAGTTCCGCCAGTCGCAGTAGCTGCACCGCTTCGGAACGGACACACCCGATTTGATCCGCTCGATGATCGTCGTGCGGTGCGTCGTGATGCCGTCGCGGAGCGGCCTTGTGAGCGCGCCGACCGGTGCCTTGAATCGAAGACGCTCGCCGTCCAGATACAGCTGCACGCCGCGGTCCGCGAGGCACGCGAAGAGCTCGTCAATGCTCACAGCTCCCCCTCCTCCCAGCCATCGCCATTCGGATGAGCGGAGAGGCTGAGCGGTTCAGAATCTGCGTCACCACCGTCACTCGCGTCATCGACGAACAGATCGCCGCGATTTGCACGTTCTTGCACTGGAGCGATGGATGATGCATTCGTCGACATCCGCTCGATGACGACGAGTCGCTGCTTGGCTTCGCGGTGAAACGAGATCTGCCATCCGCCCGCACGAAGATTCGGAGCAAGACGCTTCAGGTGTCCAGACATCGATCGTGCGTTCTTCGGCCACACATTCTGCCGCTTGACCTGGTCATTCACGCGGCCCTCGATCGCGTTGAGAAGTTCGCCCGAGGTTCCCGACCACGCACCCTGCTCCTCGAGCACTTCCAGAAGCGGGCGGGCAACGCACGAGGCCTCGAGTGCTACCTCGTTGGCTGATTCACGATTGCCCTGATAGGCTGCCAGGAAAGTCCCGTGCTCCCATCCCAGGGCCGGTTCGGCCGCAGTAGCCCAAATCGCGAAATCGGCCATTCGCGGCAGGGCCGGTAGCTTGACGGTCGCCACCTCGTGGAGTGCCGTTGCGACCGCATCCAATAGTCCACCGAGGATCCGAGGCCGGGCTTTTTCAAACGCAGCATACAGATCGGCCTCGGGACGACGGCCCTCCTCAGGAATTGCGGGCAGCCATACAACCAGACATCGATCAAGCAGATCGGATCGAGTGGCCACCTCTTCGATACTGGTGAGGAGGACGGGCCGCTGCGAATCGAAGATCACCTCATCCTGGTCGGTGTAGAGCTCTCGTGTTGCAAATCCGCCGCCAGTGCTCAGTCGGCACAAGGCATCCGAAAGCCAGGGCGGCACATGCGAAAGATTGTCGTAGGCCAAGCACCAGGCGTTGTTAGCGGCGATCATTAGGTCGCGACCATCGTGCGGTTCTGCACGAAGCGGAGCGGCGTTGGGGTCGACGAGCTCCCGCAATAGGCGCCCAGTAGTGCTCTTGCCCGAGCCTTGTTCTGCGAACAGGGCCAGCACGGGATATGGTCCGCGAGGTCGGAGATTGGCCACGAGCCAAACGACCACAAGTCGCCACGTCTCCTCGTCGACGTTAAGGAACTGACGCAGTTCATCAACACTACCGCCTTGCTCCGGCATTGGCAGCGGCAGCATTCCGCGCGATCGACGGAATCGGACAGGAGACTCATCAATCACTTCCCAGCCCTGTGGTGTGATCTCGACGACCTGCCATGCGTCATTGCAAAGATCCAGGTAGATATTGCCTTCATGTTCAGCCACTCGCACATGCACAGTATGAACATCGCCCTCGAAAAGACCTTTTGCCTCAATCAGATTGACCGCTGCGGACAGAGCATCAGAGTTCATGGCTTTCTCCTCTTGATCAAAGAAACACTTGGCCAGATAACGTTTGACAGTCTGGGATCGAACCGCCCAGGTTTCCTGGTGATCACCGATGGGGAAGGGGAGCTGGACGGCGC
>CAZUPX010001338.1:0-3339 GCA_964622155.1 uncultured Planctomycetaceae bacterium
GACCATCAATGCCTGTAACGGAGTCTCCACCCGGACTTGAAACGCATCCATGACACACCTCGGGAGTGATGAAAAACAATCCAACACCACCCCAGTCTATTCATCTCCCGCAGATAGCGCCAGAGCCTAATCGTGCACCCATGTGAGCTCCCAAAGCCGATTAAGCCACACGTAGAGGCTTGGGTGGGCACCGACGTCCACGCGCACTGAACCCTTGAAGTCCGGCGAAAGCTCGACTTCATCGTCCCACGCCGAGATTTCGCAAATTCAATCGCGGCTCATACTTCTGAACGAGCCAGCTTTGCCACGCAAGCATGCCGCCTGGCACAGTGCTCGTCGGAAGAACTTGAATTTCGGACGTATTCGTGTATTGATCCCACGCGGTCGCCAATCGAGGATCGAACTGTGCCCGCACTCTGGCGCGAAGATTCAACGCCTCGCCCGCATACAGCTTCGTCGAACGATGACTAGTGAGAAGATACACCCCGGGCCCACTGGGGACCCGTTCGAAATCCAATCGCTTGGCGCGCATTACTCTGCCCAGCCGACGCGGTGGAGGCAAGGCGCCAGCGCGACTCTTCGCGAGCGCCGCTTGTTTGCGAAGCTTCAAGGCGGTCCATCGATACTCCAACGACGTGAATCCCGGTGCGAATCGACCGGCAGTTGCGTCAAATTCTTGAGCTAAGTCGGGGTCGCACAGAATCTCGTCGAGGCTCTGAACCTGGCCCTTGTCAACCATGATCTGCCAAGCGATCTCGCTGGCAAACAAATAAGTATCGCAGGCATCCCATGAAATCGTCGTGCGATTTGTCGTGGGAAAATCGGCCAACTTTCCCGCCTTCCGCAGCCGGAACAGTAGCATGTTCCAGGTGCGCGCGTCACCAACCAGGTCCAAATCCTTGCAGCATTCGATAAATCGCCCATTAAACTCCGGGTCGGCAACAAGTCGGTCGGCTGAATATCCGTCGTAAGTTTGGCTAAATGCGTTCACGATCCCTCGCAAGGTATAAGCGAGTTGGGCTTCGCCGCGCGACGCATCGCGCCTTTGTGCCGTTGATGTTGGCTTGCGACGTAGGCGTGGGGCGTTGTGGTCTTCACCCGTTCGCGGCGCCGTCATGAGCGGTTCGCTCGATCCATCGAGCGGATCGCCAACGCGGATCGAACTGAGACGATCGCGTCCACGATCGACGTACTCTTCTGAAACGTCGAACGCCAGGTAACGCCGGCCAAGCTTCTTGGCGACGGCGGCCGTCGTCGCACTTCCCGAAAACGGATCCAGAACAACTTCGCCCTCATTGGAGCACATGCGAATGATCCGACCGAGCAGTTGCTCCGGCATCTGGCAGCCGTGGAACCCGGAGCGTTCCTTGAACGTGCCCGCAACACGTGGAAAGTACCAAGTGTCTTCCGATGGCTTGAAGCACTGAGCGAGGTCCTGCGGCCGAAGCGTCCACGTCCGGTCGTCGTCGCCGGGCGGCGACAGATCGTCGAGCGGCCAGGTCTCGTCGTCCGGCACCAGTTCACCCACTAAGTCGGCGGGTCGAATGATCCATGTGTCATCCGGGAGCCTCCCATTCGGATTTGCGCGCTTGTCGTTATAGACCAACTGCCGCGCGGACGGGATTCGATTCTCCAATTCGCTTTCGCGAAACGTGAACTTCTGGCGATCCTTGACGAAATGGAACAGATGTGCGTGCGATCTCGTGAACTTCCTGTCGCAATTCACACCGAAGGTGTAATACCAGATCACCCAGCTTCGACAGTGGAATCCAAGTTTTTGGCTTTCCAGCTTGAGCTCGGCGGCGTACTCGTCGCCGATTGCCAGCCAAAAGGCGCCGTCGCTTTTCAGCACTCGATAGACTGCGGCAATCCAGTCGCGAGACCACGTTAGATAGTTCTCCGATGCAACGCGGTCATGATAGACGTCGTAGGCGTAACCGATGTTAAACGGCGGATCAGCGAACGCCAGATCGACGCTGCCTTCTGGAAGCGCATTCATTGCGCCAATGCAGTCGCCACATTGGATCGTGTTTTTCGAAAGGTCCATAATCGGGCTCCGTCACCGAGGCACTTAACCTGTTGCACTCGATCATATCGTTTCCCATTGGATAGACCAAGCATCCCATCAGGTCTTGGTCCGATTGCCGTTCTTACACATCCAGATTCCGCACTTCCAACGCGTGTTTCTCGATGAACTCGCGACGGGGCTCGACCTTGTCGCCCATCAGGATGCGGAACAGCTCGTCGGCCGCGTTGGCATCTCGCATGGTGACCTGGCACAGAGTGCGATTGGCGGGATCGAGCGTGGTTTCGCGCAGCTCTTCGGCGTTCATTTCGCCCAGACCCTTGAAGCGGGTGATGGTCAGCCCCTTCTCGCCCGCGGCACGGATGGCCGGTAGCAGGCGGCGCAGATCTTCCAAGTCGGTCGTGTGCTCGCCGCGGCGAAGCTGAAAGCGGGCGTCCTCGCGGCCAGTCCGGTCTTGCGGAATCAGATCAGTCAGCGAAAAGCCCATCTTCGCCAACTCGCTCAGCATGTTGTTGATGGTGCGCACTTCGTGCAGCTCGACGATGTGCAACGTTTGACGGGCATGGCCGTTGCCTTCGGCCGCCGAGCGGTCCCCCTCGGTATCGTCGACCGCCAGCTCGCCGCCGGCGCGTTCTTCTTGCTGGGCGCGAAACGTGTCCAGCTCGTCGCGAGTCGTGAACCAATGCTCCTGATTGCCCAGAAAAACGTGGAAGATCGGCAGCCGCAGGCTGAGGGGATTTTGCCGCTGCGCGTGGGCCCGCAGGTTGATGCCGCGGCGCTCCAATGCCACCAGCGACTCTTCCATCGACGCCAGCGTGCGCGCCAGTTGCTGCATCTGTTCTCCTTCGATCAGCCGGCCCTCGCCGGCGTCGAGTACCGAGTCGCCCAGGCCCAGTTCGAGCAACTGGGCCTTCATTTCTTCTTCGGTTTGCACGTAGTAAGTGTGCTTCTTGCTGCGCACGCGGAACAACGGCGGCTGGGCGACGTAGACGTATCCCTTGCTGACCAGCTCAAACATCTGCCGGTAGAAGAAACACAACAGCAGCGTGCGAATGTGCGAGCCGTCGACGTCGGCGTCGGTCATGATCACGATTTTGCCGTAGCGGCGCTTGGACATGTCGGCGTCTTCGCCGATGCCGGCCCCGATGGCCGAGATCATGCTCCGCACTTCCTCGTTGGCCAGCACCTTGTCTTCGCGAGACTTGTAGGCGTTGATGATTTTGCCGCGCAACGGAAGGATGGCTTGAAACTCGCGCAGCCGGCCGCCTTCGGCGCTGCCCCCGGCCGAATCGCCTTCGACCAGGTACAACTCG
>CAZUPX010001339.1:0-3560 GCA_964622155.1 uncultured Planctomycetaceae bacterium
GACCATCAATGCCTGTAACGGAGTCTCCACCCGGACTTGAAACGCATCCATGACACACCTCGGGAGTGATGAAAAACAATCCAACACCACCCCAGTCTATTCATCTCCCGCAGATAGCGCCAGAGCCTAATCGTGCACCCAATGATTCTGTAGCCAGGGTCTTTGACCCCGGATTGCTCGTGAAAGCCCCGGCCTCATTGCCTTGATTTCTCGATGCACCACAGGTGCTCGTGGGTCCGGACGAGAATCTGGCCGTCGGAAATGACGGTCGAGGAATTGCTCTTCGCGCCCAGCGAGTTAGTAGCCAAGAGCTTCAGCTCCGGGGTGGCCGTGAACACAAAAGTATCGCCCGATTGGTTGGGCATGTACAGCCGCCCGTCGGCCGTCAGCACGATCGAGGCCCAGGTTGTATTGTCGCCCGTTGTGCCGGGCATCCGCTGCTGCGAGACCAACTTCTCGGTCAGCAGCTCCTGGCACTGCACTATCGATTCCATGTCGTTGACGTAGATGTGCCCCTGATGGACGATGCCGGTGCCTAGCCGCAGCTTGCTGGTGGGATTGTGCCACAGGCGGTGCGTGGGCGTGACATCCCCTTGACCACCCGGTTTGACGGCCAGGCAAGCGCGGTGATAACCACCCAAGGCGACCAGCACGCCGTCGCCCCACATTGGCGACGCATAGACCAGCGAGCCCAGCCCTTCGCAGCTCCACAGCTTGTTGCCGGTCTTGGGTTCGAACGCAATGACCCGCTCGGGCACCGTCACGATGAGCTCCTCGCGGCCGGCGGTGCGAATCGCCAGCGGCGTGCTCCACGAGCCGCGCAGCTCCTCATCTTTCTGCTTGGCCGATTTTTCCGGGTCGCTCGTTTGAGCAGGCCGCGGCGGCGGCGGAATGTCGAACCGCCACACCTCCTCGCCGGTGCGCTTGTTCAATGCCACGACAAACTCCCGTTTGCCGGGCCCAAAGTTCAAGAAGCACAATTCGCCGTGGATCACCGGCGAGGCTGCATAGCCCCACTCGTGTTCCTGGATGCCCAGGTCGCGGTGCCACAGTTCTTGCCCGTCCATGTCGTAGCAAAACACTCCCGCCGATCCGAACCAGGCGATCACCCTCTGCCCATCGGTCACCGGCGAGGCCGAGCACAGGAAATTCGTCGGGTGCGTGGGCTCGGCGGCATCGTATGTCGTTCCGGCCTGCCACAGCAGTCGGCCGGCATTGCGGTCGAAGCACATCAGCAGGCGGCGATTTTCTTTGACCAGCGGCTGGGTCAAGAACAGCCGCGTGCCCCAGGTGATCGGCGTCGAGTTGCCCGGCTCCGGCAGCTTGACCTTCCAGCGCACGTTCTTGTCGGGGCCCCACTCCAGCGGCACGTTCGACTCGTGCGAGACGCCGGTCCCCTCTGGCCCCCGCCAGTTCGGCCAATTCTCGGCCCGTGCCGACACGGCCAATGAAATGACAATCACGATCGAGCACACAAACGAAACGGCGGCCGAGAAAACTCGTCCGAGCTGTCCGACAATTAGAACCTCTTCGGGTGCCACTGCTGGCTTGCCCAGCAGTGGATATCGGACTTGGTGTGCAGCACTGCTGGACAAGCCAGCAGTGGCACCCAGAATTTGCGCCTTGGTGTTCAATCAAAGTCCTCCATTGCTCCATGCTTGACACATTCTGCACTACCGACTCATGATTGTCGATGTCCTGCAATCGCCGATCGGGTATTCGAAACGCAACGCGCCGGCATCAAGTCCATGAACCAACTCGTCGGCGGAATTGAAGCGGGGGGAACGAAATTTGTGTGCGCGGTCGGCACCGGACCCGACGACGTGCGGGCCGAGACGCGCATCGCCACGACCTCGCCGCAAGAGACGATCGGGCAGGCCATCGAATTCTTTCGTTTTCACAGCAACAAGCTCGGCCCGCTGGCGGCGGTCGGCATCGCCTCGTTCGGCCCGATCGATCCCGAGCCGAGCTCGAAGACGTTTGGATTCATCACGACCACGCCCAAGCCCGGTTGGGCCAACACCGACTTCGGCGGTTCGATCTCGCGTGCGCTCGGCGTGCCGGTGGGTTTTGACACCGACGTGAACGTCGCTGCCCTTGGCGAATGGCGATGGGGCGCGGGACAAGGGCTCGACAACTTGATCTACCTGACCATCGGCACCGGCATTGGCGGCGGCGGGCTTGTCAACGGCAAGCTGATGCACGGACTTGTGCATCCCGAGATGGGTCACGTCCGCATCCCACACGACCTGGCCGCCGATGCGTACCCCGGCCATTGCCCGTTTCACGGTGACTGCCTGGAGGGTCTGGCCTGCGGGCCCGCGATGGCCGAGCGCTGGAAGCAACACGCCGACACGCTGCCGGTGGATCATCCCGGCTGGGCCCTGGAAGCGAATTACCTGGCGCTGGCGCTGGTGAACTTCATCTGCACGCTCTCACCGCAAAGGATCATTCTCGGTGGCGGCGTGATGTCGCACGCGCCGTTGTTTCCCATGATTCGTGCGCGTGTCGTCGAGCTGCTCAGCAACTACGTCCAGTCGCCGGCCATTCTCGACCACAGCGACCGGTACATTGTCCCGCCTGCTCTCGGCAATCGCTCCGGCGTGCTGGGCGCGTTTGCGTTGGCTCAGCAGGTCGTTTCACACTAGCCCGAAGCGCGAGCGAGGGTCTGCACTGTACGCCAGCCCGCTGCGCGCCCCTCGCTTGCGCTTCGGGCTAGTGTTCGTACTGGACCGCAAATGATTGCCAATCGTCCTTCATTCAGCTACCATCATTGAGACCTACCATACGCCTCGAACGCGTCCCGCCGTTGGCACGACTTCCCACCCCTTGCCCTGGCGAGAACCGATGCACCATCGAACCGGTTGCACGACCCGTGACCACCCAAATATCGGACGGCGGCGGCTGATCCAGGCCGGCGGGATGTCGCTGTTTGGACTGGGGCTGGGGGATCTGCTGAAGCTCGAAGCACGGGCAACGACCTCCGACACACCTCGGGCCAAGGCCCGCTCGGTGGTGTTCATCTTTCAGTCCGGCGGCCCCTCGCAGCACGAGACCTGGGACCCGAAGCCGCTGGCCCCTGCCGAAATTCGCGGCGACTACGGCACGACTGCCACGCGCACCACCGGCGTTCACTTTTGCGAGCACCTGCCGAAGCTGGCGGCGCGAAGCGACAAGTTTTCGATCGTCCGCACGATGCACCATCCGGCCGAGCGCCAGTTTCGCAACGAGCACAACTCGTCGATGTACTTGCTGCACACGGGCCGCACCGAATTGCCGCCCGGCGAAACCACCTCGACGATCCACATGGCCAGGCCGCGGCGCTTCGAGTGGCCGTCGATCGGCTCGGCCGTGGCGTATGCTCTGCCCGATGGTGCTTCGTTCGGGTTGCCGCCGGCAATCGAGCTGCCGCGGGCCAACATCACGGCGCCCGGAAGCGGGCCCGGCATGCTCGGCAGCAAGTTTGCTCGCTGGCGGGTCGACCTGGCACCCGACTGTCGCACGCCCGATGGCGGTGGCTCGTGTCCGAATTGTTTTGCTCACGATCAGCCCAACGACCC
>CAZUPX010001340.1:0-1514 GCA_964622155.1 uncultured Planctomycetaceae bacterium
CGGCGCCCGCGTCGGCGACCGAGGGCGCGGAGGTGTGGCGGATGGAGAAGGCGCGCGGAGCGGCGGGGCGAACGGGGCAGGCGGCGGAGGTCGTCGTCGACGCGGACGGGCACGTCTGCGAGCCCGCGACTCTCTGGGAGACGCACCTGCCGCGGCACCTGCGCGAGCGCGGCATCCGGCTGCGCTGGAACGAAGCCACTGGCTACGACGTGGCCCACTGCGAGGACTGGATCATCACCGACCGCGGCCTCGCGGGCCTCGGCAACGCGGGCGGCAACAACGTGGAGCTCGGACGCGGCATCCACTACCAGGACCTGAACCCGGCCGGCTTCGACGGCAAGGCGCGCCTCGCGGTGATGGACGCAGAGGGCATCGACCTGGCCGTGCTCTACCCGGGCCTGGGCTTCAGCCTGGGCGCGATCCGCGACCCCGAGCTCGGCATCGCCTCCTGCCGCGTCTACAACGACTGGATGGCCGAGTACTGCGCAGCAGATCCGAAGCGGCTGGTGGGCACGGCGGCGCTGCCGATGCAGGACCCGAAGGCGGCCGCCGCCGAGGCGCGCCGCGCCGCGAGCGAGCTCGGGCTGCGCGGCACCTTCGTGCGCCCGAACCCCCACGGCGAGCGCCTGCTGCACGACCGCGACTTCGAGCCGGTCTGGGAGGCGCTCGAGGAGACGGGGCTGCCACTCGGCTTCCACCCCGCCGGGCTCTTCGACCTGCCCGGCACCTCGCGCTCGATGCGCCAGTACATGGCCGACGGCACTCCGCACGCGGTGATCCTGTTCTTCGACCAGTACATGACGCTCTCGAACCTGGTCTACGCCGGCGTGCTCGAGCGCCACCCGCGCCTCAAGGTCCTGATCCTCGAGTGCGGCGGCGGCTGGATCGCCCACTGGATGGACCGCGTGGACGAGTTCACCAAGGCCTACGGCTGGCAGCTCGGGCAGCTGAAGCTCACTCCCAGCGAGTACTTCCTGCGCCAGGGCTACATCTCGTTCGACCCCGGCGAGCGCACCATGGCGGCCATGACGCAGTTCATCGGCCACGAGCGCATGGTGTGGGCCTCGGACTTCCCGCACAGCGACGCGCGCTATCCGGGCGTGGTGGACGAGCTGCGCGAGCACAGCGAGGACCTCTCGCCCGAGGCGCGCGCGGGGCTCCTCGGAAAGAACGCCCTCGCGCTCTACCGCATTTCGGACCCGCGCTCGTGAGCGCCGACCTCCTGATCCGCGGCGCGCGCGTGGTGGACGGCACCGGCGCGCCGGCTTTCCAGGGCGACGTGTTGGTGAAGGGCGACCGCATCGTAGCCGTGGGTGAGGTGGGCGAGTCGGCAGCGCGCACGATCGACGCCGACGGGCTCGTGCTCGCCCCGGGCTTCATCGACGTGCACACGCACTACGACGCGCAGCTCCACTGGGAGCCCACCGCCTCGCCCTCCTCGTGGCACGGCGTGACCAGCGTGCTGTGCGGCAACTGCGGCTTCACGCTGGCTCCGGCGCGCCCAGAGGACCGCG
>CAZUPX010001341.1:0-1954 GCA_964622155.1 uncultured Planctomycetaceae bacterium
TCACCAGCGGCAACCGGCCGATCCAGCCGATTTTTGCGGTCAGGCCCGGCGCCACTGGCGACATCTCGCTCGACGGGAAACAGACCGCCAGTTCCCATGTCGCGTGGAGCAAGATGCGCGGCGGACCCTACATGCCCACGCCCATTCTCTACAGCACCTACCTCTACACGTGCGGCAATGGCGGCCTCGTCACCTGTTACGACGCCCAGACAGGCAAAGAGGTGTACAGGGAGCGGCTTGGCGGAGAAAGCTATACGGCTTCGCCAATCGCAGCCGACGGGCGGATCTACTTCACGTCGGAGCAGGGGCATGTGCAAGTGGTGAAGGCTGGCCCCGAATTCGAACTGCTTGCCGTCAATGAGATGGGAGATGTGTGCATGGCAACGCCGGCCATCTCCGGGGGCACGCTCTTCGTGCGCAGCCAGCATTTCCTGTTCGCCCTGGGTCCGTCGCCCAAACAATGACTGCCCGCCGCTGGTCCGACTGATGTGCGTCGGCCCTCCTGCCTTCCTGGTCCCCAGGCCCAAGCCCCTGACCCCTTCAACTCAATCCCACCACCAGCGACCAGCGGGAAGATCTTTCAAGTCGATCGACTCGCGCAGCTCGATGATCTTGCCGTCTTCGTCGGGCAGGCTATTTTGAGAAGTGAGCGCGTCTTGCGGGCGGATGGTGACTCCGCCGCCCACTGGAGTGAATAGTTGCGTGCCCTTCCAGACGGCCGTGCAGACGGTTTCGACTTGCAACGGCGTGGGACAGGTCCCGACGCGCAGCGAGCCTTCGTCGTTGAACGTGGCCGCCTGCCAGCCCGACTTCGAGTACAGGTCTTCCTTGTGAATGAACGCGGCCGCGATCGACAGGTCGATCAGGTTGCGAAGCTCGGCGAACACCGGCACGCGCGCGGCCAGCTCGGGATACTTTTGCGTGAATGCTTTGGTGAACTGAGCGCTGGCGGCGTTCTTTTTAGCCGTCGCGGTTCGGCCGCCGTCTTTGCCGACCACCTGGTCTTCGGAGACAACCGCCACACCGTCGCCAACCATTTCCAGACCCATCCTGTCGGCCGCCACACGCACGCTGTGATAATCGGGCGTAAAGTACCAGCGAGCGATCGCGCTGCGATTGCGGCTGGGCGTCGCGCGATCGACGTAGCTGGCCAACCGGACCGGCGGTTTTTCGATCCCAATGCCGATCAGCTTCATTCGATAATCGCACTCCAACATCACCTGGGCAAAATGCGTGTCGGCACCGATGCCGCCAATGCGAACCGTCTGCATGCCGCCACTGGTGCGAAGACCATTGACGATCATCTCGGTATCTGCCGGATTGATTTGAGTGCCCACCGTACGCAGGAACTGCTGGATGCGTTGCAGTCCTTCCGGCGTGGGATCGATCGAGCACAGAATCACCGGCGGCTTGCCCACTTGCGGAGCGAACGCCCGCAGCGCGACAACGAGGTCTTGCAACTGCAATACGGGTCGGCCGCTTTCGATTCCGCACATGCGGCCGGCGGGGTCGGCGCTCCAGCCCTCGGCAGGACCGGCCAGAACGATGTCTTTTGTTTCCGGATAGTAAAACACGTAGCGCACGCGCGTCAGACCCGCCAGGAACTGCATCACTTCAGTCGGCGGTCGCCGTTCGTCGAGTCCGCCGCGCACAGCCGCTTCCAGACGATTCAGCGAAACTTTGCGTAACTTGCTGGGCTTGGCCACCTCAGGATTGAGATGGGCCCTAGCTTCAGCAATTCGCTTTCTGACCAGTTGGCCGTCGGGGTCGGGGAAGTGCTGCAGCCGCAACACTCCGTCGGCATCGACCATCACGCCGTTGGCGCCGCTGGCCAGCGGGGTAGGAGACGGCGGGGGGGTAGGAGTCTGCGCGACAACCGATGAGTTGCCGGCTATCAGTCCGGCCACGGCGACGAACAAAACGAGTTCGAGCTGACGGCATTGCATGCCTGGGC